>NZ_JBHZEJ010000054.1:0-57463 GCF_042756365.1 Streptomyces sp. NPDC059092 | reverse complement strand
CCGGCGTGGAGACCGAACGCGCCCGCAGGCCACCTGCCGCGGGCGCGTACGGTCTCCACACCCCCCACCATGACGCACCAGCACACCGCGGTGGAACCGCAGCGCTCCGAGCTCTCCCCGACCATCAACGCACTGCCCCGTGCCTCAGCCAGTACGTCTTCGTACTCTTCGGCGGTCCAGCAACTGACGAAAGCCCGCGGAGCTTCCTGTTCAAAGCCATTACTGAGGTGGGCGAAGGAGGGCGGTTTCTGATCTCACCAAAGCTTGGCCGAGCCCATCCTGGCGCGAGGAGAGAGTTCGTGGCGGTCCATCGTCAGGGCGTGCCGAGCACCGTAGCTGGTCGTCACCACCCACCGGTGTGGCGAGGTCCTGGAAGCAGGGCTGAAGCGCATCACCCGTGTGGGCGGGCTGCCGACGAGGGAGACTCGCCGCGACCGCACCCGGTACTCCGGAATCAACGGCCGCGCGATCTCCCACAACCCATCAGGAACGATCCATCCCCACTGACCACTCCCCATGACCCAGCTCTACCCCAACCCGCCACATAGGACACGGTCTAAGGGTGCAGTACCAAGGAGATGTGCGAGGACAGTGCGCGGAGGAAGCCGGGCGCGTCGAACATCTTGCCCGCGGAGGCGACGCCGACTGCCCTGGTCCGGCCCGTGAGGATGCGGTCGACCGCTTCGACCGCGAGCGGTGCGGTGACGGCATAGATGTCCTGGCCTCTGGCCACGGCGCGCCGTTCGGTGCCGCCCAAGCGCACGACGACGTCGACGAGGAAGGTCTGTGCGGACCGCCCGTGCTCGTCGACCGCAGTGGGAGTCGGCGTGTCCGGGGCCGACACGCCCCTGGCCGCTTCGGTCGTCATGTAGGTGCGTACTTCGGGGATGGACAGGTGGCTGGGGATGGTGACGACGTCGGCCATGGTGAACTCGCCGATGACGGCCCGGAGTCCCAACGGGTCAGGGAAGGGCCACTTCAGGGTGGGCAGGTCATCGTTGTGGTACTCCAGCCGCCCCTTCGTGAAGCGGACACGGCGCCCGTTTCGCCGCTCGACGGAGACCTTGCCTGCGGCGCGCGTCCCTTCCGTGGGGGCCCAGCTGTTCAGCCCGTACGCGATGTGCGCCTCGTTCGCCTCGGTCCAGTCGCCCATCGCCGCGGTGGCCAGCAGGTCGCCGAGACCACCGTAGAAGGCCATCGCGGGGACGATCGCCGTGCCCGCGTCGCGGGCACGGTCCGCGAACCGCGCGAACGTATCGGCGTTGGCCTCGATCTCGGCCGCCACATCGACGTACGGGATCCCGGCCCGCAGGGCCGCCTCGATCACCGGGGCAGCCGTCGTGGCGAAGGGACCCGCGCAGTTGACGGCGGCTGCCGCACCTGCCAGCGCGCGGTCGAGCGACGCCGGGTTGTCGACCGAAGCAGGGCGAACCTCGACTCCGGGGTACTCATCCGCCAACACCTTCAGCTTGTGGGCATCGCGCCCGGACAGGACCGGGACCAATCCGCGCTCCCGCAGGTGTGCCACCACGAACCGGCCGGTGTGCCCATACGCGCCGTACACCGTCACCATCTGCCCCGCTGCCATGACTTCTCCCCGGTGCTTGAACCGATCAACTGCGACGATCCTGGCGCGGTTGAAGCCTCACCCGTGAGTGTCTGGAACGACATCTCCCATACAATTCCGGACATGAAAACTGTCGCGCTGGCCGTCACCGACGGGATGCTGCACTTCGAACTGTCCGTGGCCCATGAAGTCTTCGGCTCCGCCCCGGACGGAGTCACCGTCCCCTGGTACGACATCTCGGTCTGCGGGTCGGACACGGTGCGGTTCGGCCAGTTCCTGCTGGAGCCCGACCACGGCCTCGACCGGCTCCAGGGCGCCGACACCGTGATCGTCCCCGGCTGGGCCGACGTCGACGTGGCCCCGCCCGCCGAACTGGTTGAGGCGGTACGCGCGGCCCACGACGCGGGCGCCCGCGTAGTCTCCCTGTGCACGGGCGCGTTCGTGCTGGCCGCCGCGGGCGTACTGAACGGCAGGCGAGCCACCACCCATTGGGCGCACACCGACGACCTGGCCTCCCGCTACCCCAACGTGGAGGTCGACCCGGACGTCCTCTACGTGGACAACGGCAGCGTGCTCACCTCCGCGGGCAAGGCTGCCGCGCTCGACCTGTGCCTGCATCTCGTCCGCCTCGACCACGGCTCGTCGATCGCCAACACCGTCGCCCGCCGCCTCGTCGTACCACCGCACCGGGCCGGCGGCCAAGCCCAGTTCGTCACCGCCCCGGTGCCCACCCAGGACGACCACCCGCTCGCCGCCCTGCTCCCCTGGATCATCGAACGGCTCGACCAGCCGCTGACCGTGGAGGACCTGGCCCGCCACGCACGGATGAGCTCACGCCACCTGGGCCGCCACTTCCACGCGGCGACCGGCACCACCCCCCTGCAATGGCTGCTGACCCAACGGATCCGCCACGCCCAGGAACTGCTGGAGAAGACCGACGAGAGCATCGACACCATCGCAGCGGCCACCGGCATGGGCACTGCCACAACGCTGCGCCGACACTTCAACCGCACCCTCGGCGTGCCACCGGACACCTACCGCCGCACCTTCCGCTCCCGGACCCGTCCTTCCTCAGGACCGGCAACCGGCCGAGCAGCACACGGTCGTGCACAGGAGTCATCAGACATCAACGCAGCTCAACGCCCTAGCCAGCTCCGCCACCGCGATCCCTGACCGCCTCTCGCACCACTGCGAGGCCGTGTCCATCAACGGCCTCAGCTACCGGCTGGAAGAACCGCCTCAAAGCATCGAGCGGGAGACCGAAGTGGCCTCACAGCTGGGAACGTTCAACCGTACGCGACTGGGGAGTTGAGTCCGTACGCCGACAGTAACCCGCTTCGCACGTCGAGGGACCCCGGAATCCCTACCGATATGCCTGACCGATGGGGCGTCGACAACGGCTCGGATATTCGGTGGGGTGTGCGGCGTGTCACACGAAGGAGCCGGGGGTTCGCCGTGGGATCATCATCGTGAGCCCCAGGGCCCATTCCGCCTAAAACACCAGGTCAAGAAGCCAAGGCGTGGTGAGACGAACCAGCGGCACGCCGCCTCGCCTCACCAATGCGAGGCAGTCGCCACACGCGAAACCACCCCTCCAAGGGTGTTTCCGCAGGTCAAAACGTTTTTCGTGGTGGGGCGAGTGGGACTCGAACCCACGGCCGACGGATTATGAGTCCGCTGCTCTAACCGGCTGAGCTACCGCCCCTAACGGCGCGTCGCGCACATTTGTGCGCGCCGTCTGCCGCAGCATAGCCGCTCATACGATCTCCTGCTTCGGATGGTCGGCATCACTTGACCATGAAGACTTCGCCGCGCCCTGCCCGGTTCCAGGAACGTGTGGGTACAGCCGTACGAGGGACACGGGGGCGTCGCGTGGACGCCGTTGCGGGTGTGGCCGTGGGGCGGGCCCAGCGAAAGCGGACATAACGAAAAAGGACCCCTAAGGGTCCCTTCCGTCTTTCCCGCTCCCCCGGCTGGACTCGAACCAGCAACCCTCCGGTTAACAGCCGAATGCTCTGCCAATTGAGCTACAGGGGATCGCGCTCCCCCGACTGGACTCGAACCAGTAACCTGCCGGTTAACAGCCGGCTGCTCTGCCAATTGAGCTACAGGGGATTGCTGCGTGTGCACCGAACGCACCTACCCGGGTCCTCCCGAGCGGCGCACGTTCGCTGCGACACATACATTAGCGCAAGCAGGGGGGTGCTCCGCCAATCGGTATCGAGCCGGGTCACCTCGGGTGTCACTGGCCGGGACGGGGTAGGCGGAGGGCACAGACCAACGGTCCGACGCCGGCGCACGGGACGCCGACATCAAGGAAGGCTGGGCAGCCATGCGGTACCGCCTCACGTTCATCGCCGGACTCGCTTGCGGATACGTTCTCGGAACGCGGGCGGGCCGGGAGCGCTACGAGCAGATCAAGAAGTCCGCGCGGCAGGTCTCGCAGAATCCTGCGGTGCGCAACGCCGCCGAGTCGGCCGCGCGGACCGGCCGTGAGGTCGCGGGGCGGGCGTATCACTCCGTGAACGGCGTGGTCGGGGAGAAACTCGGGGACAAGGTGCCCGAGTCCGTCGCCCAGCGCGTCCGCTCGCTGCGGGAACGGAGCCAGAACGGTCTCGACGACTGGGGTACCAGCAATACCTGATCACCCCGGCCGCGCGCTGTTCATGGCGCGCGTGGGGCAGAATCGGATGTCATGGGAATAGTCGCCGGGTTGGACAGTTCGTCCGGGTTCACGCGTGTCGTCGTCTGCGACGCGGACACAGGTGCCGTACTGCGTCAGGGGTACGCGCAGCATCCGGTCGAGCCCAAAGCCACCGAGGTCGACCCCGAGGTGTGGCTGCTGTCCCTCGGTGAGGCGGCCTCGGGCGGGCTGCTGGAGGGCGTGCAGGCCATCGGTGTGGCGGCGCAGCAGGACGGCATGGTGGCGCTGGACCGGCACGGACACCCCGTACGGGCCGCGCTCATCGGCAACGACAAGCGCGCGCAGGTCGCCGCCGCCGATCTGGTCGACGCGCTGGGCGGGCGGCAGGCGTGGGCCGAGGCTGTCGGGTCCGTACCGCAGTCGAGCCGGCTCGTGGCGAAGCTGCGCTGGATGGCGCGGGCCGAGCCGGAGGCGGCGCACCGGACCGCGCTGGTGCTTCAGCCGCACGACTGGCTCGTCTGGCAGTTGCTCGGCCGTCCCGCGCGCCGGACGACCGACCGGGGCGCGGCCTCGGGGACCGGCTACTGGTCGGCCCGTACGGGGGCGTACCGGCCGGATCTGGTGGAGCTGGCGCTCGGGCACCAGGCGGCGCTGCCGGAGGTGCTCGGTCCCGCCGACGCGGCGGGGACCACGCCGGAGGGGCTGCTGATCTCCGCGGGGACCGGCGAGACGATGGCCGCGGCCTTCGGGCTCGGGGTCGGGATCGGGGACGCGGTGGTGTCGCTGGGTGCCTCGGGTTCCGTGATGGCCGTGCACCACGAGGCGGCGGCCGATCCGTCCGGGCTGATCACCTCCTTCGCGGACGCCACGGGCATGCACCTGCCGGTGGTCCACACGCTGAACGCGGTCAGAGCGCTGCGCGGTACGGCGGAGCTGCTGGGGACGGCGGATCTGGGTGAGCTGTCGGCACTGGCGCTGAAGTCCACTCCGGGCTCCTCGGGGCTGGTGTTCCTGCCGTATCTGGAGGGCGAGCGGACCCCGCAGCTCCCGCACACGGCGGGCACGCTGACCGGTCTGCGGCGCGAGTCGATGAAGCCGGAGCATCTCGCGCGGGCCGCGTTCGAGGGGATGCTCTGCTCGCTCGCCGACGCGATGGACGTGTTGCGCGGGCGCGGGGTGGAGGTGCGCCGGGTGTTCCTGCTGGGCGCCGCCGCCGAGTTGCCCGCCGTACAGGCCCTGGCGCCGTCGATCTTCGGCGCGCAGGTCGTCGTGCCGCAGCCGGCGGACTACGCGGCGCTGGGCGCGGCGCGACAGGCGGCATGGGCGCTCGGGGTCGCACGGGGGACGCACTCGCCACAGCACCCGCCGGCCTGGCAGGGCGCGGCGGCGCAGGTCTTCGAGCCGGGTGACGACACGGCGGTGGGGGCGGCCGTACGGCATCAGTACCGGGCGACGCGGGAGCAGGTGCACCCGGGGGCGTTCGGGCCCGGGGCGCTCGGGCAGGGGCCTCTCGGGGGCTGAGTCCGGGGATCTTCGGGGCCGAGTCCGGGGGATCCCGGGGGCTGAGCGCGGGCCCGCGCGGGGAGACTGTTCCCAGGGGGAACGGGGTGAGCGGGTCGCGGGGGCGGGGTGCCGGTCCGGGGCGTTCTTGACCCGTCCTTGGACTTAAACCCTTGGGGTTCGGCGGGTGGCGTGCCGCAAGATGGAGGGTCGGGATCTCCCCCTGATCTTCGCCGACCGGTCTTCGCCGTTCGGCCAGCCGAATCCGAGCCGAGCCCGAGAGACTGCGTGTGCTGCTACGACTTCTGCGAGCCCGTCTCGCCCCGTACAAGAAACCGATAGCCCTGCTGGTGGCGTTCCAGCTTCTGCAGACGATCGCCACCCTTTACCTGCCGACCCTCAACGCCGACATCATCGACAACGGTGTGGTGAAGGGGGATTCCGGCTACATCCTGCAGTTCGGCGGCGTCATGATCGCCGTCAGTGTCGTCCAGGTGATCTGCAACATCGGCGCCGTGTACTACGGCGCGCGGACCGCTTCCGCCCTCGGCCGGGACGTGCGGGCCGCCGTCTTCGGGCAGGTGCAGAGCTTCTCCGCCCGTGAGATGGCGCGCTTCGGGGCGCCTTCGCTGATCACTCGTACCAGCAACGATGTCCAGCAGGTGCAGATGCTGGTCCTGATGTCGTTCACGCTGATGGTGTCCGCGCCGATCATGTGTGTGGGCGGGATCGTCATGGCGCTCGGCCAGGACGTGCCGCTGTCGGCGGTGCTGCTGGCGGTGGTGCCGGTCCTCGGGATCTCCGTGAGTCTGATCGTCAAGAGGATGCGGCCGCTGTTCCGTACGATGCAGACGCGGCTGGACACGGTCAACCGGGTGCTGCGTGAGCAGATCACCGGTAACCGGGTGATCAGGGCGTTCGTCCGGGACGAGTACGAGAAGGGGCGCTTCAAGGGCGCCAACACCGAGCTGACCGATGTCGCGCTGTCGACCGGCCGGCTGATGGCGCTGATGTTCCCGACCGTGATGACGGTGGTGAACCTGTCGTCGATCGCCGTTGTCTGGTTCGGCGCGCACCGGATCGAGAGCGGCGGGATGCAGATCGGGGCGCTGACCGCGTTCCTCGCGTATCTGATGCAGATCGTGATGGCCGTGATGATGGCCACCTTCATGTTCATGATGGTGCCGCGTGCCGAGGTGTGCGCCGAGCGCATCGAGGAGGTGCTGGACACCCGGTCGAGCGTCGTACCGCCCGAGAACCCGGTGCGGGAGCTGCGCCGGCACGGACACCTGGAGATACGGAGCGCCGAGTTCCGGTTCCCGGGTGCCGAGGAGTCCGTCCTGCGGGAGGTCTCGCTGACCGCGCGGCCCGGCGAGACGACGGCGGTCATCGGGTCGACGGGCAGCGGGAAGTCGACGCTGCTCGGGCTCGTCCCCCGGCTGTTCGACACGACGGGCGGGGAGGTGCTGGTGGACGGTTCGGACGTACGCGGGCTCGACCCCGCGCTGCTGGCGAAAACGGTGAGTCTGGTGCCGCAGAAGCCGTATCTGTTCTCCGGGACGGTCGCGACGAACCTGCGGTACGGCAACCCGGACGCGACCGACGAGGAGCTGTGGCACGCGCTGGAGGTGGCGCAGGCCAGGGAGTTCGTCGCGTCGCTGGAGGGCGGGCTGAACGCGCCGATCGCGCAGGGCGGCACCAATGTCTCCGGCGGGCAGCGGCAGCGCCTCTCCATCGCGCGGACGCTGGTGCAGCGACCGGAGATCTATCTCTTCGACGACTCGTTCTCGGCACTGGACTACGCGACGGATTCGGCGCTGCGGGCCGCGCTGGCGCGGGAGACCGCCGAGGCGACCGTACTGATCGTCGCCCAGCGGGTCTCCACCATCCGGGACGCCGACCGGATCGTGGTCCTGGACGAGGGCCGGGTCGTGGGCGAGGGAAAGCACCACGAGCTGATGGCGGGCAATGAGACATACCGGGAGATCGTGCTCTCCCAACTGACCGAGGCGGAGGCTGCCTGATGAGCGGTCCTGGCGGACGCATGACGATGGCCGCGTCGACGCAGCGGTCGATGGATTTCAAGGGGTCGGGCAAGCGGCTGCTGCGGCGGCTGTCGGTGGAGAAGACCACGCTGTGGTGGATGGTCGGGGCGGGCGTGCTCAGCGTCGGGCTCTCCGTGTGGGGGCCCAAGATCCTCGGGCAGGCCACCAACCTGATCTTCGCGGGGGTGATCGGCCGGCAGAGCCCGGCGGGTGTCACCAAGGAGCAGACCCTCGACGGGCTGCGGGCCAAGGGGGACGACGGGCTCGCGGATCTGCTCTCCGGGGTGGACTTCCGCCCCGGGCACGGCATCGACTTCGGCGCGGTCGGCACCGTGCTGCTGACGGCGCTGGCCGTGTACGTCGGTGCCGGGCTGCTGATGCTGGTGTCGAGCCGGCTCTCGATCCGCGTCATCAACAACACCGTGTACCGGATGCGCGAGGACATCCAGGCGAAGCTGTCGCGGCTGCCGCTGTCCTACTTCGACCAGCAGCCGCGCGGTGAGGTCCTCAGCCGGGCGACGAACGACGTCGACAACATCTCGCAGACCCTTCAGCAGACGATGGGCCAGCTCGTCAACTCGCTGCTGACGATCGTCGGCGTGCTGGTGATGATGTTCTGGATCTCGCCGCTGCTGGCGCTGGTCGCGCTGGTGACGGTGCCGCTGTCGGTGTTCGTGGCGGCGAAGGTCGGCAAGCGGTCGCAGCCCCACTTCGTCGAGCAGTGGAAGGTCACCGGCTCGCTCAACGCCCATGTGGAGGAGATGTACACCGGGCACTCCCTGGTGAAGGTCTTCGGGCGGCAGGACGAATCGGCCGAGATGTTCCGCGAGCAGAACGACAAGCTGTACGAGGCCGGGTTCAAGGCGCAGTTCAACAGCGGGATCATGCAGCCGCTGATGTTCTTCATCTCCAACCTCAACTATGTGCTGGTCGCGGTGGTCGGCGGGCTGCGGGTCGCCTCCGGCACGCTGTCGATCGGTGACATCCAGGCGTTCATCCAGTACTCGCGGCAGTTCTCGATGCCCCTGACCCAGGTCGCCTCCATGGCCAACCTCGTGCAGTCCGGGGTCGCCTCCGCCGAGCGGATCTTCGAGCTGCTGGACGCGGAGGAGCAGGAGGCGGACGCCCCGGCGGTGGAGCGGCTGCGCGGGGCGCGGGGCCAGGTGGTGCTGGAGGGCGTGTCGTTCCGGTACGAGGCCGACAAGCCGCTGATCGAGGACCTGTCGCTGGCCGTGGAGCCGGGGCAGACGGTGGCGATCGTGGGTCCGACGGGGGCGGGCAAGACGACGCTGGTGAATCTGCTGATGCGGTTCTACGAGGTGACGGGCGGCCGGATCCTCCTGGACGGCGTGTCCGTGGCCCGGATGTCGCGGGAGGAGCTGCGGTCCGGGATAGGCATGGTCCTTCAGGACACCTGGCTGTTCGGCGGGACGATCGCGGAGAACATCGCGTACGGGGCCTCGCGTGAGGTGTCACGGGAGGAGATCGAGGAGGCGGCACGGGCGGCGCACGCGGACCGGTTCGTACGGACCCTCGCGGACGGCTACGACACCGTCATCGACGACGAGGGTTCGGGCGTCAGCGCGGGCGAGAAGCAGCTCATCACCATAGCCCGCGCCTTCCTGTCGGACCCGGTGATCCTGGTCCTGGACGAGGCGACCAGCTCGGTCGACACCCGTACCGAGGTGCTGATCCAGAAGGCCATGGCACGGCTGGCCCATGGCCGGACCAGCTTCGTCATCGCGCACCGCCTCTCCACCATCCGTGACGCGGACGTCATCCTCGTCATGGAAGCGGGCAGCATCGTCGAACAGGGCACGCACGAAGAGCTCCTGGCCTCGGACGGCGCCTACGCCCGCCTCTACCAGGCGCAGTTCGCCCAGGCGGTGGTCGAGGTCGACTGACGTCGGCGACCGCGGCGCCGGGGCCGCCGCGGGGCTGATCTGTACGGTCGGTACGGATCCGTACCGACCGTACAGATCAGTCCAGGTAGCCGCGGAGCTGGTCGGCGTAGGCGTGGTCGCGGAGCTTGCTGAGGGTCTTCGACTCGATCTGGCGGATGCGCTCCCTGGTCACGCCGAAGATCCGGCCGATCTCCTCCAGGGTGCGCGGCCGGCCGTCGTCCAGTCCGTAACGTAACTGCACGACCTTGCGTTCGCGCTCGCCGAGCGTGGAGAGCACGGCTTCCAGGTGCTCGCGGAGCAGCAGGAAGGCCGCCGACTCGACGGGGGACGCGGCGTCGCCGTCCTCGATCAGGTCCCCGAGGGCGACGTCGTCCTCCTCCCCCACCGGGGCGTGCAGGGAGACGGGCTCCTGGGCGAGTCTCAGCACCTCCCTGACGCGGTCCGGGGTCAGTTCGAGCTGGGCGGCCACCTCCTCGGGGGCCGGCTCGTAGCCGCGCTCCTGGAGCATCCGGCGCTGGACCCGGACGACGCGGTTGATCAGCTCGACCACATGGACCGGCACCCGGATCGTGCGGGCCTGGTCTGCGAGGGCCCGGGACATCGCCTGGCGGATCCACCAGGTCGCGTACGTGGAGAACTTGTAGCCGCGCGCGTAGTCGAACTTCTCGACGGCCCTGATCAGGCCCAGGTTTCCCTCCTGGACGAGGTCGAGCATGGTCAGTCCGCGGCCGACGTAGCGTTTGGCGACGGAGACGACGAGGCGCAGGTTCGCCTCGATGAGGCGGCGCTTGGCCATTCGGCCGAGGACGACGAGCCGGTCGAGGTCAAGGGCGAGTTCCGAGTCCAGTTCCGTGTCGAGGTCGCTGGCGGCGCTCAGCTTCTCCTCGGCGAAGAGACCGGCCTCGACGCGGCGGGCGAGCTCGACCTCGTCGGCGGCGGTGAGCAGCGGGATGCGGCCGATCTCCCGCAGGTACTGCCGGAAGAGATCGGACGAGGGCCCGCCGGTGTCGGCGCGGCTGCCCCGCCGTGCCGTGGGCTCGGGCACGGGGGGCACCACCTCCACGGGATGTTCGGTGAGGGGTCCGAGGGAATCACGGGACCCGGGGTGCTCGGGTTCGCCGGGCGCCACGGGCGTCCCGGGA
Source organism: Streptomyces sp. NPDC059092 (assembly GCF_042756365.1). Classification (NCBI taxonomy): domain Bacteria; kingdom Bacillati; phylum Actinomycetota; class Actinomycetes; order Kitasatosporales; family Streptomycetaceae; genus Streptomyces; species Streptomyces sp. NPDC059092. The sequence goes on along the minus strand of NZ_JBHZEJ010000054.1, from coordinate 46,661 downwards.
ACGGCCGTCACCGGGAGGACCTCCTCGGGGAGGGCGGTCTCGGGGTGGTGTGCCGCGCGGCTCTGTGTCGGTACGGCGCCGACGCGTCCGGCGGTGGACACGTCCGGCGCCTCGGCCGGCGTCTCGGTCAGGGTCTGGGTCTGCACGGGGGGCGACCTCCAGGGTGATCGCTGCCGGTTCGGGGGCGTACGGCAGCGGGACGGGGGCGGCCGGGCCGCCTTCCGTCCCGTACACGATGAGCGGATCCGCGGGGGTGAGGTGTCCACAGCGATGGACGGGCCGCGCTCCGAGGACTCAGGCACCGGACCCCAGTGTGGGGCACGGGATATCGCTGCCACGAGGGGCGTGCGGCGACTTTCTGAGTCCGGTCCGTAACCGGGCCGTTACAGGCGTACGGCCGGGGTGGCTCCGGGCCCTCCCGCGGCGGGACGCGGCGCGGCCGTCAGAGGGCTTCCGCGCCGCGGGCGCGCAGCGCCTGACCGTACTGCTGGAGCACCCACAGCTCCTTCTGTACGGCCTCGTACCGCTCCGGGTCGCCCTGGCTGCCCAGTCGGGTCAGCGTGCCCGTGACGTCCTGGATACGGCCGTCCACGGCGCGCAGCCTGACGTGGACGAGCTGCTGCCCCGCGTACACCTCGTCGATGGTCCTGCCCCGGAAGACCTCCACCGCGAGCTCGGTGACCATGGCTCGCACCGTGTCGTTCGGTGCGGCCTCACGGACCCGGGCCAGATACTCGGAGGCGGACTGGAGGCCCGACTCGGCGCCGCCCGCGTCCTCCACCGCGCGGCGCACGGCGGCGTACGGCGGGGCGGTGAACTCGTCCTCCCCGTAGGCGTCGAAGGCCGGGGAGACCAGCTCGGGGCGCTGGAGGGCGAGCTTGAGCAGTTCGCGCTCGGTGCGGTGGGCCGGGCTGCGGAGGGTGAGTGCGGGGCCGGAGGGGGCCTGCCGCCCCTCGGTCTCGTACGGCTGCCGCGTGCGCTGCTCGGGCCCGGCCGACGGGCCCCGGCCGCCGCGGTCGCGCGCCCAGCGGGCCACCTGGGCGACGCGCTTGACGACGAACTGGGTGTCGAGGATCCCGAGGATGCCGGCGAGCTGGACGGCGACCTCGTGCTGCGAAGAGCCGTTCTTGATACGGGCCACGATCGGCGCAGCCTCGTCGAGCGCGGCGGCCCGGCCCGCCGGGGTCTCCAGGTCGTACCGGGAGACGATCTGGCGGATCGCGAACTCGAAGAGCGGTGTGCGCGGTTCGGCCAGGTCCTGGACGGCGGCGTCGCCCTTGGCGAGCCGCAGGTCGCACGGGTCCATGCCGTCGGGGGCGATGGCGATGTAGGTCTCGGCGGCGAACTTCTGGTCGTCCTCGAAGGCACGCAGAGCGGCCTTCTGGCCGGCCGCGTCCCCGTCGAAGGTGAAGATCACCCGGGCGCTGCCGTTGTCCATCAGGAGCCGCCGGAGGATCTTGATGTGGTCGCCGCCGAAGGCCGTGCCGCAGGTGGCGATGGCGGTGGTGACGCCGGCGAGATGGCAGGCCATCACGTCCGTGTACCCCTCGACGACGACGGCGCGGCTGGACTTGGCGATGTCCTTCTTGGCCAGGTCCACGCCGTACAGCACCTGGGACTTCTTGTAGATCGCCGTCTCGGGGGTGTTCAGGTACTTCGGCCCGTTGTCGTCCTCGCGGAGCTTGCGCGCCCCGAAGCCGACGACCTCGCCGGAGATGTCGCGGATCGGCCACATCAGCCGGCCCCGGAAGCGGTCGATGGGGCCGCGGCGGCCGTCCTGGGAGAGCCCGGAGAGCATCAGCTCCTTGTCGGTGAAGCCCTGGCCGCGCAGGAAGCGGGTGAGGTGGTCCCAGCCGACGGGGCTGTAGCCGACGCCGAAGTGTTCGGCGGCCGCCTGATCGAAGCCGCGCTCGGCGAGGAACGTCCGGCCGACGGCGGCCTCGTCCCCGGAGAGCTGTTCGGCGTAGAACCGCGCGGCGATCTTGTGGGCCTCGACCAGCCGCGTACGCTCGCCGCGCTGGCTCGACGGGTTGTACCCGCCCTCCTCGTACCGCAGCGTGACGCCCGCCTGGGCGGCGAGCCGCTCGACCGTCTCGGAGAAGGAGAGATGGTCGATCTTCATCACGAAGGCGATGGTGTCCCCGCCCTCCTGGCAGCCGAAGCAGTGGAAGAGACCCTTGCTCGGACTGACCTGGAAGGAGGGGGACTTCTCGTCGTGGAAGGGGCAGAGCCCCTTCAGATTGCCGCCGCCCGCGTTGCGTAGCTGGAGGTACTCGGACACGACGGCGTCGATCGGGACCGCGTCCCGAACCGCCTTCACGTCGTCATCGTTGATCCTGCCAGCCACGCGTGAATTCTACGGGGACCCACCGACAGCCCCGGACACCCGTCGGCCTCTCCCCCGCCGGATGTCGGGTATCGGACGCCAGGTGCCAGGTGTCGGAGATCGGACGGTATCGGCCGATATCGGGCGTCAGGTGTCGGAGATCGGACGGTACCAGCCGGTATCGGGCGTCAGGTGCCCAGGGAGGCGAGTGGGACGCCCGGGTCGGCGAGGGCCTCCAGATCCTGGCGGGCGCCCGAGCGGATCAGGCGCTGGATGTCCTCGGTGACGTCCCAGACGTTGACGTTCATCCCGGCGAGCACCTTGCGGTCCTTCAGCCAGAAGGCGACGAACTCCCGCTTTCCCGCGTCGCCGCGTACGACCACCTGGTCGTACGAGCCGGGCGGCGCCCAGCCCGAGTACTCCAGGCCGAGGTCGTACTGGTCGGAGAAGAAGTACGGCACACGGTCGTAACGGACGTCCAGGCCGAGCATCGCGCGCGCGGCGGCCGGGCCTCCGTTGAGCGCGTTCGCCCAGTGCTCGACGCGCACCCGGTCGACGGGGAGCTGGGCTCCCCATCCCGGCAGCGGGACGGCGGCCACGTCCCCGGCCGCGAAGATGTCGGGGTCGGAGGTGCGCAGGGAGGCGTCCACCGCGATGCCGCCGCCCGTGGACCGGCCCGCGAGCGTGAGCCCGGCGGCCTCGGCGAGGGCGGTGCGCGGGGCCGCGCCGATCGCGGCGAGCACGTCGTGCGCCAGGTGCTCCTCACCGTCGTCCGTGCGGGCCGCCAGGACCATGCCGTCCTGGCCGACGATCTCGGTGAGCCGGGCGCCGAAGTGGAACCGTACGCCGTGCTCCTGGTGCAGATCGGTGAAGAGCTGGCCCAGCTCGGGGCCGATGACGCGGTGGAGCGGGGTCGCCTCGGGTTCGACGACGGTGACCTCGGCCCCGTAGGCGCGAGCCGCCGCGGCGACCTCCAGGCCGATCCAGCCGGCGCCCGCGATCACGAGATGGCCGTTGTCCCGGCCGAGGGCCGTCAGGACCTGGCGCAGCCGGTCCGCGTGGGCGAGCCGGCGCAGATGGTGGACGCCCGCCAGATCCGTACCGGGGACGTCCAGCCGGTGCGGCTCGGCGCCGGTCGCCAGGAGCAGTTTGTCGTACCGCAGGGAGGTGCCGTCACCGAGATGCACGCACTTGGTGTCGCGGTCCACGGAGGTGACGCTCTGACCGAGGTGCAGCTCCACCTGTGCCTGTGCGTACCAGCCGGGCTCGTGGACGAAGACGCTGTCGCGCTCCTCCTTGCCGGCCAGATACCCCTTGGACAGGGGCGGGCGTTCATAGGGGTGGTCGCGCTCGTCACCGATGAGGATCACCCGGCCGGTGAATCCCTCCTTACGGAGGGTTTCCGCGGCCTTCGCTCCGGCCAGCCCTCCGCCGACGATGACAAATGTCCGATGTGCGTCGACCACTTGATGCCTCCTCTTCGCGCTGCCGCCATCTGTGAGCGTCCCGCACGGAGCGTGATGGCGAAAGAGGGAGCGCTCCACGGGCCTGACTCTCGGCCGGATCCGACCGGATCGACGTGATCCGGTTGGTGTCGTGATCCGGTTACTTCGTACACGCCTTTCGTACACGCCCGCGTCGGAAGGCGTGCGCCATGAGGGGCGCGGGTCGCTCATTCGCCTCAGGCGGGACGGGTCAGTTCGGCGTGGAGGGAACGGGCCGCCGCGTCCGTGAGCGAGGCGATCTGGTCGACGATGACGCGTTGACGCGCCCGGTCGTCGCCGGCGGCGGCGAACAGCGCGCGGAACTGCGGGTCGAGGCCGCGCGGGGCGCGGTCCGTCAGCGCCTGGGCCAGCTCCGCGAGGACGACGCGCTGGTCGGCGCGGAGCACCTCCTGTTCGGCGCGCTGCATGACGTAGCGGTCGGCGACGGCCTTGAGGACGGCGCACTCGTGGCGGGCGGCGCGCGGGACGACGAGTTCGGCGGCGTAACGCGTGAGCGGGCCCAGGCCGTACGTCTGCCGGGTGGCGCCCTCGGCGGCCTCGCAGAAGCGGCCGATGAGCTGGCTGGTGGCGTCCTTGAGGCGGGACTGGGCGAGGGCGGAGCCGTCGTGGCCGTGCGGCCACCACTCCTGTGCCGTGAGCCGGTCGAGGGCGGCGGCCAGCTCGCCCGGGTCGGTGTCCGCCGGTACGTAGCGGCCGATCGCGACCGCCCAGATGCCGCTCCGCTCCGCCTCGGAGGAGAGCGCGACGGGGTCGACGTGGCCGGCTTGCAGGGCGTCCTCGAAGTCGTGGACGGAGTAGGCCACGTCGTCGGACCAGTCCATGACCTGTGCCTCGAAGCAGATCCGGTCCGCCGGGGCGCCCGCGCGGGCCCAGCGGAAGACCGGCAGGTCGTCCTCGTACACCCCGAACTTCGCCGAACCGGGCTGGGTGGGGTGCGCCCCACGCGGCCACGGGTATTTGGTGGCGGCGTCGAGTGCGGCGCGGGTGAGGTTGAGGCCGACGCTGACGAGTTCGCCGCTCTCCGGGGACCGGACGAAACGCTTCGGCTCGATCCGGGTCAGCAGTCTGAGCGACTGGGCGTTGCCCTCGAAGCCGCCGCAGTCGGCGGCGAAGTCGTTGAGCGCCTGCTCGCCGTTGTGGCCGAACGGCGGATGGCCCATGTCATGGGCGAGACACGCGGTCTCGACGAGATCGGGATCGCAGCCGAGGGCGGCGCCCAGCTCGCGGCCCACCTGGGCGCACTCCAAGGAATGGGTGAGGCGGGTGCGGGGGCTGGCGTCCCACTCCTGGCTGCGCGAGCCGGGGGTGACCACCTGGGTCTTTCCGGCGAGCCGGCGCAGGGCGGCGGAGTGCAGCACGCGCGCGCGGTCACGCTGGAACGCGGTGCGGCCGGGGCGTTTGTCGGGCTCGGCGTCCCAGCGTTGGGTGGCGTGGTCGTCGTACGCGCCTGCCAGGGCCGAGAGGTGCGGCGGGGTGATTCCGGTGGTACCCGTACCCGTCCCGGCACCGGTGCCCGTTCCGGTGCTCACGCCTGCTTCGGTGCCCGTGCCCGTGTCCGTGCCTGCGCCTGTGCCTGTTCCTGCCATGCACCGACGGTAACCGGCCCGCTCGCTACGCGGGGGCGAGGAGACGGTGCGCCGTCGTGCCGTTCGCCGTCGTGCCGTTCGCCGTCGCCAGCGCCTCGTCGTAGCGGTGCAGCAGCAGCCGGGCCATCGCGGGGTGCGCGCCGAGCGGGGCGGCGGAGATCCAGGGCGCGTCGGCGGCGCTGCGGGTGGCGAAGTGCCCGGGCGCGGTGAAGTACGACGCGATCGCGGTCCGGTGGCGGCCCCGGGCGGCGAGGGCGCGCAGCGCCTCGGGAACCGTGGGCGAGGCGGCGGAGGCGTACGCGGGCAGGACCGGGACGCCGCCGAGCCGCTCGCTGAGCAGGTCGGCCGTACGGCGGGTGTCGACGGCGGATTGCGGGTCGCGGGACCCTGCGGCGGCCAGGACGACACCGGCTGCGCGGTCGTGCGCGCCGGGGTGGCCGGGGTCCGTATACCAGCCGGCTTCGAGGAGTCGGTCGTACAACGTCTCGACGAGCAGCGGATGCGGGCCGAGCGGGGCCGCTACGCGGGCCCGCAGCCGGGGCGCGGCAGTGGCGGCGAACGCCGGCAGGTCGCGCTTGATGTGGACGCCGCGGCTGAGCAGCAGCGGTACGAGGACGGCCCGGCCGGTGGCGAGGGAAGCGAGGGTGTCGGACAGGAGCGGTGCCTCGATCTCGATGTGCCCGAGGCGTACGTCCACGCCGGGGCGCAGTTCGCGTACCCGGTCCAGCAGCGCCGTGGCGGTGCGCAGGGCGCGCGGGTCGCGGCTGCCGTGGGCCACGACGACGAGGGTGGGGTCTTCCATGCTCCTGCGGGCTCCGTTCCGTGCGACGTGGCTGAGCTGGTGACCGAGCCGGGCGGTGATCCGGCCGAAGAGCTGCGCCGCGCTGTCGGGCAGTGGCGCGGCCCGCGCGAGGCCGGCGGGATGCGGGCCCGGTGGGCTGCCGGGGTGCGGCTGTGGCGGTGGCGGTGGCGGTGGCATGCGGTGGTGCGCACATTCCGTCATGAGCCGATACTGCCGGGCCGGGATTGCCGGGCGGTTGCGTGGCGGTGACGGGGGTTTTCCACCACCTCACAGGCACCCGGCGGGCGTTGTCAGACCCGTCACCTACTGTGATCTCAGTTCGGAAACCAGAGGTCGGGGAGGGGGTCCTGCCGTGGGCTGGATCGAGACGACGGGCGGGTACGCCGTCGCGCTGGACGGCACGAAGGTGGTGTGCCGCAATGCCGCGGGGCGGGCGTTGAAGCAGGTGCCGCCCAAGCTCAGGGACGATGCCGAGGTGGTACGGCTGCGGCAGCTCGCCGAGTGGCTGGAGCGGCACGAGCGGGAGTGCCGGGAGCAGGTGGACGGCTGGCTGGTGCGGTCGCTGCCGGTGCCGGTGGCGTTGCTGGCGCGGGTATGGCCGGACACGGCGTGGCAGGCGGTGCTGCGCGATCTGGTGGTGGCGCCGGTGGCCGCGGACGGTTCGGCGGACACCGCGCGCGCCGGTTTCCTGCGGGACGCGGATCCGGTGCGGGGGCTGGGGATCGTCGATCTGGACGGGGACTCGGTGCGGCTGGACCCGGCGGAGACGGAGACGGTGCTGCTCCCCCATCCGGTGCTCCTCGACGACCTGTCGGAGCTGCGGGAGTTCGCCGCGGAGCTGGGCGTCGAGCAGGGGGCGGAGCAGCTCTTCCGCGAGGTGTGGCGGCGGCCGGACCTCTCGGAGGGCGGAGGGCGTCCCGTCGCGACCGGGGCGACCGGGGCGGAGGTGTGGCGCGCGTACGCCGACGGGAGGTTCGCGCAGCTCCGGCACGCCACGGCCCGCGCGGTCCAGCTCGGCTACCGGGTGCGGGGCGGCCAGGCGATCTGTCCGCTGGTGGAGGACGGCCGCGCTCTGGAGGCGGCGTACTGGCTGGGGGACGACTACCCCGACGGGGAGACCGTGACGGGGGCGCTGGAGTGGCGTGACACGGCGGGACGGCGGCTGCCGCTCGCCGAGGTGGGGCCGGTCGCCTGGTCCGAGGGCGAGCGGATGGCCGCGCTGGTGTACGCGGGCCGCGTGGTCGAGAGCGACGAGGAGAAGGCGCTGTGAGCGACGTACGACCGCCGGAGAATCAGGCTCCGGGCGAGCCGGACGGGTCGGCCGGTCCGGCCGGGAAGCCGGCCAAGGTGCTGCTGGACGCCGGAGGGGTCTTGCCGTACGGGGGCAGCGCGGAGGGCGATGTGCTCACGGCGCGGGCGTACGAACACCCGGCGCTGGACGGGCGCGCGGTGGTCCGGCTGGTGCCCGAGGCGATCGGGGCCGCAGAGGATCTGTCGCTGGAGTACCTGGGGTTCGGCGCGGCGGAGGCGGAGCCGGTCGGCCGGGTCAGGCGGCAGTCGCTGGGCTTCCCCGCCTGGGCGCTGGTCAACGACCCGGGCAACGGGCACCACGCGCTCGCCGTGGTCAAGGAGATGGAGCGGCTGACCCGGCTCGTCGCCACCAAACCCGGGCTGGCGAAGGAGGGGTTCGACGAGATCGGCGAGCGGCTCGACCGGTCCGTCCCGCACTTCCTGCCCACCTACTACGAGCAAGTGGCGCGGCTCTTCCTGGGCGTCGAGTCCCGTCAGCACGCCTCGGTGTTCTTCGGCAAGGCGCGGGCGGCGGAGCAGCGGCACGCGCTGGAGGTGGACGAGAAGCGGCTGCGTGAGGTGTTCCTGGAGTTCGCGGGGGCGGGCGCGCTGAGTGGCAAGGCGCTGCGTGAGCACGCGAGGGCGCTGACGGTCCGGCTGTCGCCCGCGGAGGCGTACGGACAGTTCCGGGCGGTCTCGCTGGAGCGGTGCGCGGCAGGACTGCCCCCGTACGCGGGGATGCTGGAGGATCTGCGGCGGCTCGCGAAGGGCGCGGGACTGGACGCGGCGGCCGAGGAGCGGTCGCTGCTCCAGGAGATCATCCACACGGGCCCGATGAACAGGGCGGCCGCGAGCTTCTGGAAGTCGGCGCTGCCCGCGCTGGCCGCCGTCGCGGCCGAGGACCGCTCGGTGCGGGAACGGCTACTGGCGCTGACGCCCACCTCGGGCGGTGACCGTCCGGAGGAGTTCGACGCCTCCTGGCTGGAGTTGCTGGACCGCTGCGGCGCGGTCGGCCTCCTGGTGCACGGGACGGTTCCGGCCGCCGAGTGGCTGTCGGCGTGGGCCGGGCACCGCGGGCGCGGCTGGCGTGACACGCGGCGGATTCCCGCCGAACTGGCCCTGGTGGAGCGGCTGGTGGACCGGCTGGTGGCGGACGGCACGCCGGTGCGGCTGCTGAGGAACCACGGACGGCGTGTCAGGGCGGACCTGGATCTGCTCGACGCGTGTCTGGCGTGGGGTGTGCCCGTCACCGGTCCCACCGAGGACGACCGCCGCCTCCACCTCGGCGAGTGGCTGTCCGACCGGTCCGAAGGGGCCAGGGACCTGGCGGCGCTGGCCGCCGACCCCCGGTTCGCCCCGCTGCTGCGGGCCGGTGTGGAGGAGGCCGCGGAGACTGGGGACGCCACGGAGCGGCTCGCCGGGATCGCCGCCCACCCGGCGTTGCGCACGGCGCTGGCGGGGTGGCTCGGTGACCGGGCCGACGATCTCTCGCGGCCCTTCGGACTGCCGGAGCTGGACGACCTGTTGGGGCGGCTGAGCCGCTTCTCGTCGCACCAGGTGCTGGCCACCGCGCCGGAGGCGGTCGCCCGGATCACGGCGGTCTCGCCCGCCCCCGCCCTGGCGAGGACGCTGCGCGCGGGCATTCTGGACGAGTTGGGCTGGCCCGCGCTGGAGGAGGCCCTGCCGGGACTCGGCAAGGTCGAACCGAAGACGTCGGGCCGGCGGTACAGCTACGGGGCGGACACCTGGTACCGGGTGGGGGACGCGTGGCCCGCCCTGGTGGTGCGCCTCAACTCGGAGGCCGTGGCGGTGGGGCCCACCGAGGTCGTCGACCGGCGGACCCTCACCCTGCCGACCGCGTCGTCCCGCGCCTGGAACGGGGCGACGGTCCACTACGTGGGCGGCCAGTGGCTGGTCGTCCACGGGCACGGCGACGACCGGCGGGCCGTGTGGTCAGGGCGTCCGGCCGAAGCCTTCAAGCCCGCGGGCGGGCTGTCCGACCACTGGTCGGACAGCCAACCGTCGTTCGAACTGCCCGACGGCGGGCGCTGCTACGGCGGCCGGCCGGTGTACGTGGGCGACACCTCGTTCGCGTCGGAGCGCCGCCCGGTCGCCTCGGACGGCATCTCCGTCTGGGTGCTGCACGCGAACCAGTGGTGGGAGTACGACCCGGAGTCGGCCCGCAGGGGCCGGATCTCGGTGCCGGGCTTCTTCGACGGGGCGCTCACGGGCGGCGGTGTACAGCTGGTGGAGCACGCGTGCCGGCTGCTTCCCGTGCAGCCCGGTCAGGAGTCCTCGCCGTTCGGCACCAAGGACGGGCTGCTGGGGTGGCGGGTGGCCTACGACCCCAAGGCGGGGACGGTGACGGCCTGTTCGGTGGACGGCAGCCGCAGCCCGGCCGTGCCGCTGCCGACGGGCACGCTCCCCGGGTATGCCCGCGCCGGACTTCCTGTGCCGCCGCTGCGGCTGCCCGGTGGCGCCGTACTGCACCCTCGGGAGACGACCGGATACCACTCCCGGATCGATCTGTACGACGCCGGGGGCGTCCATCTCGCCAAGGTGGAAGCGGGCGGCCGGGGCGGTGTCCACGCCGCCGGGACCCCGCTGGTGCCGCCGCTGGACCACTGGCACGCCCTGCGCCCCCGTGACGAACGGGGCTCGGCCGCGCTGCGCGTGGTGACCGACGAGGACGCGGCGGCGCTGCTGGCCGCGGTCGGTGAGGGAACGCACGCCGAGACGGAGACGAAGGCCGAGGTGGCCGTGCGCGAACTGCTGCCCGGAATCACCCACCCGGCGCTGGCGGCGGGCGTCGCCGGGCTGCTGGTGGAGGCGGCGCGCCAGGGCAGGCGCGTACGGACCCTCGCGGCGCGGGCCGCGAAGGACGGCTCGGACGCGCGGCGGAAGCCGGAGGTGCTGCACGCTTTCGACGCGGTGCTGAACGAGGCGTTCAGCGGTTTCGTCCTGAACCCGTACTCCCACTACTGGTTCACGTCGCGGGAGAACGCGGCGGTCCTCGAACAGGTCCGGCTCATGCGCGAGATGACTGCGCCGGAGGCGGCCCCGGGGCGTACCGCTCTGAAGGAGACCAACGTGGGGTGGGCGACGCTGGGCGGGGTGGGCATGGCCGCACTCGCGGTGCGCGCCGCCTCGCCCCGTACGGACGAGAAACAGCGCGCCGCGCTGCTGGAGTTCCTGGACGCGGCACTCTCCGTGGAGGCCGCGGGCTCCTCGGCCCCCGGAACCGCCGGAGGCGAGGACGCTGGTGACGCCCTGCTGATCGACCCGCGCGGCCGGTTGCGCACCGCCGAACTGCGTACCCCGGCGAAGGGGGACGGGAAGGCGACCCGCGGAGAGGTACGGCACGCGGGGGCGAGGCGGCTGCTGGTCCTCGGCCATGTGCGCGACGACGGCGAGAACGCGTTCTGGCATGCCGTCGAGTACGACCCTTCGGGGGCCTTCGGCGGCTGGGACGGCTCCACGATCGCGGCGTCCGAAGTGCTGGGCACGGCCGACGACCCGGCGCGGGCGCCCGTGATACGTCGTCTGGTGGAGCTGGTGCGGGAGCGCGGGCCGCTGCCGTACCGGCCGGAGTGGGCCCTGGACTTCGCGGACCGGGTGGGGACGACCAGCGTCGCCGCCGCTCTGTTCCAGCTCGGCTCCCCCGGGCTGGGCGGCTACCAGGGCAACGGCATCCTGACCGCCGAGTATCTGGAGCCGCTGGCCGCGAAAAGCGCCGAGGCCCAGGTGGGGCGCGCCGCGCTGGGCGCGCTGAGCACGGAGGAGCTGAGCGCGTACACCGCGCTGCTGCTGCCAGGCGATCCGGCGCGGGTGGCGGAGCTGTGGACGGACGGCTTCGCGGCGGAGCCGGCGGCGGACGCGTGGATCGCCGCGCGCGGCCGGCGGCGGGCGATGCCGGCGTCGCTGATCCGGCGGATGGTGGCCGAGGACGGCGGCGGCGCGGCGGTGAGCGACGCGCTCAACCCGGAGCTGCTGGACGCGCTGTCGGGCCGTACCGAACAGCGCATGGTGGACGGCGAGCTGAAAGCGACCGAGCCGCACCGGCTGCTGACGGGCAAGGTGTTGCACGAGTTGGTCGACGCGGTGCGCTGGCTGGCGTACCGGCTGCCGTACGGGGACCCGCTGCGCGCCGTCCTGCCGACGACGGTACGCATGGTGCGCCAACGGCTCGCCGACCCGGGTCTGCTGCTGCGCCTGGGCGTCGACCGGGACTCGGCGTGGGATCCGGTCGCGCCGCGGCTGCGCGAGGCCCACGGGGTGGCACCGAAACGCGGGGCGGACGAGAAGGAGCTGTTCGAGCTGACCCCGGCGCTGGTGCTGACACCGGAGCGGTACAGCAGGGGCGGGGATGAGATCTGGGTGCGCCCGGCGGCCGTCCTCCCGGCGGCCTGGGCGGCGGGCGGGTCCGGCGATACGGAGGTGGGCGGGCCCGACCATCCCGATCTGAAGCTGCTGGCGGCGACGGCGGACCACGCGCCCGGGCTGGCGGCGCTGCGGGCGGTGCTGAGCGAGGAGTTCATGGAGCTGGCCTCGGCCGACGGCGCGCCGGGGGCGCAGCAGAATCCCTGCCACAGCGTGCCGGAGCTGGTCGCGGAGGCGGTCGAGCGGTTCGGACTCTCGCAGGACGCCGCGGCGCTCTATCTGATGCTGCTCGCGCTGCCCGATCCGACCGACCGGAATCAGACCGCCTGGACCGGCTGGAAGCCCGCCCGGATGAAGAAGGCGCGGGCCGAACTGGCCGCCACCGACCTGGTGGTGGAGGCCAAGAGGGCCAGGGCGGGGCGGTCGTTGTTCCTGCCCGGGGGCTGGCTGGAGGCGCACGCGCCGCGGCTGCCCTCGGAGAGCTGGAAGACGGCGCTGTCGGCCTCGGACATATCGGGGTTCGTGGTCGGCCACCGGCCGGTGGAGCGGATGTTCGAGGCGGCGTGGCGGCGGGTCACCGAGGGGGACGTGCCGGGTTACGAGGAGTTCCAGGGCCGCGGCGGCCGCGGCCGCCGGGGAGGCCGGCGATGACGGACGCGGCGACGGGCGGCGTGGGTTCGGACAAGGGCACGGAGAGGGACGGCGGGGAGATGGGTACGGAGAGCGGCGTGACCGTGGGGGCCGGGGGCGTGCGGCAGGCGGTGCCGGGTCCTCGGGCGGGGCGGCAGGTGGAGCTTCCGGAGGACCGTTACGCGGCGGAGCTGGCGTTCCTGGCGGCGTACGACACCGGACCGCGACCGCCGAGCTGGCGGCTGACGCCGCGCGCGGTGGTGCTGTTCGTCTGCGGCTCGGGCGGCGAGCCGCTGCGGTCCCCGGACGGCGAACAGCTCGTCGTCCCGGGCAAGTTCGTGGGCGACCGGTCGCTGGTGGAGCGGTGCGTGGTGACGCTGGCGGGCGAGCGCGGGCTGCTGCTCGTCGGTGAACCGGGCACGGCCAAGTCGATGCTCTCCGAACTGCTGGCCGCCGCCGTCTGCGGCTCCAGCACGCTCACCGTGCAGGGCACCGCGGGCACCACCGAGGACCAGCTCCGGTACGGCTGGAACTACGCGATGCTGCTGGCCAAGGGCCCGAGCAGGGACGCCCTGGTGCCCTCCCCGGTCCTCATGGCCATGACGCGGGGCGCGGTGGCCCGGGTCGAGGAGGTCACCCGCATGCTGCCGGAGGTGCAGGACGCCCTGGTGTCGCTGCTCTCCGAGCGCCGGATGTCGGTGCCCGAACTGGCGGGCGGGGACGGCGCGGAGGGGACGGTGCACGCGGTGCCCGGCTTCGCCCTGATCGGCACGGCCAACCTCCGTGACAAGGGAGTCTCCGAGATGTCCGCCGCGCTGAAGCGGCGGTTCAACTTCGAGACGGTCGGCCCGATCGACGATCCGGAGGCCGAGACGGCGTTGGTGCGCGCCCAGGCGACGGCGGCGCTGGAGCGCGGCGGCGCGGAGCTGCTGGTGGACGACACGGTGCTCGAAGCGCTGGTGACGGCGTTCCGGGAGCTGCGGACCGGCCGGAGCGCGGAGGGGTGGGAGATCGAGCGCCCCTCGACGGTGATGTCGACGGCGGAAGCGGTCCACGTGGCCACGTCGATGGGGCTGGGCGCGGCCTACCTCGGCGAGGGCCGGGATGTCGTACGGACCCTGCCGGGCCATCTGCTCGGCACCGTACGCAAGGACGACCCGGCCGACCACGCGCGACTGCTGGGGTACTGGGACGGCCCCGTCCGGCGCCGTGCGGAGGCGGGGGCTCCGCTGTGGCGGACGCTGTGGGAGCTGCGCGATGAGCTGGGCTGAGGCGGGGGTCAGGGGCGCGCTGGACGCGCTCGCCGGGTGCCGGGAGCCGTATCTGGTCGGGGTACGGCACCACTCCCCGGCGCTGGCGGCGGCCGTGCCGGCGATGCTGGCGGAGGCGGCGCCGGAGGTGCTGTTCGTGGAGCTGCCGGAGGAGTTCGGGCCGTGGCTGCCGTATCTCGCCGATCCGGAGACGGTGCCGCCGGTCGCGCTGGCGGGCGCCACGGGCCGTTCGGGCACACCGGGTGGCTCGGGCGACGGGGTGGGCGAGGGCCTGGTGTTCCTGCCGTTCGCGGAGTTCTCGCCGGAGCTGGCGGCGATCCGCTGGGCTCGGGAGGCGGGGGTGGAGGTCGTCGCCTTCGACCTGCCGCTGACGGCGCGCGTACCGGGACACGGCCGGAAGGCGGAAGGGGCAGCGGAAGAAGCAGAGACGGGGGAGCGTGAACGGGGAGCCGGTCCGGTTCCCGGTACGCTCACCGCCGCGTTGCGGGCGCGGGCCGGGGGACGGCCTGGCGACGACCTGTGGGACCGGCTCGTCGAGGCCGCGGCCCCCGGCTCCGGCGCGGAGGCGCTGCGCCGGGCCGCGCTGCTGGCCGGCTGGGCGCTGCGGGCCGACGCGGGCGCGGTGGACCCGTACGACCTGCGGCGTGAGGCGAACATGCGGCGTCGGCTGGCCGAGCACGGGGGCCGCCGTACGGCCGCCGTGATCGGCGCGTTCCACGCGCCCGCGCTGCTGCCGGGCGGCGCCGGGGCGAACGGGGCGTACGGAGCGGACACCGATGGGGCCGTGGAGGGCGCGGCGGGGGGCGCGGGCGCCGGGGAAGTGGTCACCTCGCTCGTGCCGTACACGTACGCGCTGCTGGACGAGCGGTCCGGTTACCCGGCGGGGATCCGGGATCCGGAGTGGCAGCGCGGGGTGTTTCTCGCCGGCGGGGACCGGGCGCTGCTGGATGACCTGCTGACGGCGAGCGCGGTACGGATCTGTGCGGCCGTACGGGACGCCGGGCATCCGAGCGGGCCGGTGGACACCCGTGAGGTCGTCCGGGTCGCCAGGGATCTGGCGGCGTTGCGCGGGCTGCCCGCCGCCGGGCGCGGGGAGCTGGTGGAGGCGGTGCAGACCGTGCTCACCCAGGGGCGACTGCTCGGGCGGGGCAGGGCCGTGGCCGCCGCCATGGAGAAGGTCCTGGTCGGCTCACGGCAGGGCAGGACGGCCCCCGGCACTCCGCGCTCGGGGCTGGGGCCGGCTGTCGAGGCGCTGCTCGGCGCGTTGTCGCTGCCGGCCCCGGGCGACCCGGGCCGCCGTGAGCTGCGCCTCGACGGGCACCGCGGCGCGCTGGACCGGCGCCGGGAGGTGTGTCTGCGCCGGCTGGCCGCCTGCCGGGTCCCGTACGGCGAGGAGGGCGAGGTGGCGGGCGTGGGCGAGGCGGCCCCGCTGACCACACGCTGGGTGGTGGCCTGGACTCCGTCGACGGCCGCGGTGCTCGACCTGGCGGGCGTGCACGGGGTGACCCTCGATCAGGCGGCTGCCGGGGTGCTGCGCAGACGGCGTGCGGCGGAACGGAGCGCGGGCGGGCCGACGGCGGCCGAGGTGCTGGCCGGTCTGACGGAGGCGGCGCGCTGCGGCCTGCCCGGGTTGGCGTCGGAGCGGCTGGCGGAGACGGCCGGTCTGCTGCCGGAGTCCGGCACCCTGCCCGAACTGCTGGCGGGTCTCGCTCTGTTGGACCGGATCAGGTCGGGCCATCTGCCGGGGCTGCCGACCGGGTGGGAGCGGGCGGCGCTCGACGCGGCGTACGAGGAGCTGGCCACGGCCGGAGTGCGGGCGCTCGACGGACTGGCGGGCTCCACGGACCCGGCGGACGCGCGCGCGTTGGTGTCCCTGGCGGACCGGGCGACCGCGACGCTCGGCGCCGGCGCACCGGGAGGCGGTGGGGGACTGCGGCTCGACGCGGCACTGCGGCGGCTCGACACCGAGGGAACACCGCTGATCCGGGGCGCGGCGGGGGCGGCCCGGGTGCTGCTGGGACTGCGGGGGGTGACGGAGTTCGGCGTGCGCGTGGCGTCCCGGGTGGACGGCGCGACCACGCCCTCGCTCCGCGCCGATCTGGCGGGTTTCCTGCGCGGAACGCTGCTCGCGGCGGGCCCGCTGCTGGAGACGGGCCGTGCGCTGGACCCGCTGCTGGAGCGGGTCGAGTCGCTGCCCGACCGCGCCTTCCTCGACCGGCTTCCCGCGCTGCGGGCGGGGTTCGACATCCTCTCCCCCGCCGCCAGGTCCCGTCTGCTGGGCGCGGTACGGGACCGTACGGGCCTCGCCACGGGCACCCTCCCGTCGGCCTTCTCCGACCCTGCGGCGCTCGCCCTCCTCGCCTCGGCCGACCTGGCGGGCCGGGAGGCCCTGGCTGCAAGGGGATGGGGCGGTACGACTACGGAGACCGGGGTGCCGGCGGCGGAACAGGGCGCGGCGACCGGGATGCCGGGGCGAGGGTCTTCCGTGGCCACGGGGCTCGCCGCGGTGGGCCCCTCGGAGGGCGCCGCAGCGGGTGCGGAGCCGGCTCTTGGCGCCGGTGACCGGTGGCGGTTGCTGCTCGGCAAGGGGCGGGGGCTGGGCGGTCACGCCGGACGGATCGCCGGGGCGCTCGACGAGTTGTACGGGTACGGGCGCGGCGAGGGCTCCCGGAGTGAGGAGCGGACCGGGGGCGGAGAAGGCAACGGGGGCGGGAACGGGAGCTCGTACCCCGATGTGCGGTCCTGGTCGGAGGAGCTGTCCGCGCTGTTCGGGCCCGGCGTACGCGAGGAGGTGCTCGCCGCGGCCGCCGACGCGGGCCGGCTCGACGCCGCCCTCGAACTCGACCCGGCGGCGGCCCGGCCCTCGGTGGAGCTGCTGCGTACGGTCCTGTCGTACGCGGGCGGTCTCCCCGAGCAACAGCTCGCCCGGCTGCGGCCGCTGGTGGCGCGGCTGGTCGCCGAGTTGACCGAGGCGCTCGCCACCAGGATGCGCCCCGCGCTGACCGGGCTGGCGCATCCGCGCCCGACCCGCCGTCCCGGTGGCCCGCTGGATCTCTCCCGTACGCTGCGCGCCAATCTGGCGACGGCCCGCCGGGACGCGGAGACCGGCGCCGTGACGGTCCTGCCCGAACGGCCCGTCTTCCGTACCCGGGCCCGTAGGTCGGCGGACTGGCGGCTGATCCTGGTCGTGGACGTCTCGGGTTCGATGGAGGCGTCCACGATCTGGGCCGCGCTCACCGCCTCCGTCCTGGCCGGGGTCCCGGCGGTCAGTACCCATTTCATCGCGTTCTCCACCGAAGTGATCGATCTGACCGACCAGGTGGAGGACCCGCTGAACCTGCTGCTGGAGGTCCGGGTCGGCGGGGGCACGAACATCGCGCGCGGACTGCGGCACGCCCGTGAGCTGATGACCGTGCCGTCCCGCACGCTGACCGTGCTGATCAGCGATTTCGAGGAGGGCGGCCCGGTCTCCCCGCTGCTCGCCGAGGTACGGGCGCTGGTCGACTCCGGCTGTCGTGTCCTGGGCTGCGCCTCGCTGGACGACGAGGGACGGCCGCGCTATTCGGCCGGCGTGGCGGGCCAGTTGGTGGGGGCGGGCATGCCGGTCGCGGCGCTGAGCCCCCTGGAGCTGGCCCGCTGGGTCGGCGAACAAGTAGGAGGGACACACCGATGACGGACTCCGCCACTGGCCCCGCGACGGCCGCGGCCGTACCGGCACCCGCGGCCGTACTGCCGCCCGTGGCCGCCGAGGTGGCGGCCGGGGCGCTCGATCTGCTGCCCGCCCGGCTGCGCAAACGGGTGGACGGGGCGGTCGCGAAGTCGGCCGGCTGGCCGGTGGAGGCCACCCTTGAAGGTGTCCTCGTCCGGGTCGCGGAGGACACCGCCGTCACGCTGCGGATGACGGGCGGGATCGTCGCCGACGCGGAGAGCGCGGTGTGCGACTGCCTGCTGGCCCCGGCCTGTCTGCACCGCGCGGCTGTTCTGTCCAGAGCCCCCCTCGCCCTGGACGGCGAGACGGCGGGAGCAGAGGGAACAGGGGCGGAGGTGGCCGAGGCGGCGAAGGCCGGTGCGGCAGGCGGGGCCGGTGAGGCGGTCAGGGTCAGTGCGACAGGCACGGGCGATGCGGCAGGCGGGGCCGGTGGCGTAGGTGACAGCGGTGCGGCAGGCGGGGCCGGTGAGGCAGGTGGGTCTCCGCTCACCGCCGTCCAGGCCGGGGCGCTGCGGGCCCTCCGCGATGCCGCGACCGCCGTGCTCGTCTCGGGTGTCGCCGGGTCCGGCGCCGTGCACCGCGCCGAGTTGCTGCACGCCGCGCACTCCGCGCGCCTGGCCGGGCTGTCCCGGCCCGCCGCGACCGCCGTCCGGATCGCGCGGCAGCTCGGTGAGGCCCGCTCCGACGATCCGGCGTTCCGGCTCTCCGCGCTCTCCGGCGAACTCGCCGAACTGCTCGATCTGGTGCGCCGCCCCGCCGACGCGACGGCGCCC
Source organism: Streptomyces sp. NPDC059092 (assembly GCF_042756365.1). Classification (NCBI taxonomy): domain Bacteria; kingdom Bacillati; phylum Actinomycetota; class Actinomycetes; order Kitasatosporales; family Streptomycetaceae; genus Streptomyces; species Streptomyces sp. NPDC059092. The sequence goes on along the minus strand of NZ_JBHZEJ010000054.1, from coordinate 28,389 downwards.
GCCCGCCGCGACTACCGGTCCGAGGGGCCGCTGCGGCTGTACGGGCTGTTCACCGAGCCCGTCGTCACGGCGTCCGGATACGCGGGCGCGACCGTGTACGCGCTCGCCCCGGACGGCTCGCTCCGTACCCGCTCGGACGTGGCGCCTGGAGGGCCCGGCCGGGCCCTCCAGGCGTCGGGGACCCCACTGCCCGGCGGCTGCGCCATCACCCTGCGGGAGCTGGGCGACGGCGGCGGGGTGATCCTGACCTCGCCGACCGTCTCGCCGGACGGGCGGATCGGCGGGGGCGGGCAGGTGCGTTCCGTACGGGCCGAGGGGGCGGGGTGGCGGGAGGCGCCGCTCGCCGCACTCTGGGAGCGGGCACCGGCGGCGCAACTGGCTGCGGCGCTGGCCTGGTTGGCCGAGCCTCTCGACTCCCGTGGCGCGGGCGGCGATCTGCTCTTCCTCGACGGTACCGTCACCGGCCCGGAGCACCGCGGCGCGGGCGCGGGGTTCGCCGTGTCCGGTGGGCCCGTCCTGCGGCTGGCGGCCCCGGACGAGCGACCGGAGCTGCCGTACGCGGAGAACCTGGCGCTGTTCGCCACGCGCCCCGGGCTCGCGCTGCGGCTCGTCGCCCGGGTCGTACCGGACCGCCCGGACCTCGTGCACGTACTGGCCGCGTCCTGGACGGGCCACGACGGGGAGCCCGTCCGCGCGGATCTGGGGCTGCGTCGGCTCAACCGCTCGCATCTCCCCGCCGTAAGGGACGCGCGGCCCGGGCCGTCCTCGCCGGCCGCGCGGCCGGCGCTCCCCGTCGAGCTGGATCTGCTGCGCCGGGCCGTGGACCGCGCGGTGGCGGGCGGGCGCGCGGTGTCCGCCGCCGCGGTGGAGGACGAACTCCCCCGCCGGCTGCGGGCCGTGGGCCTGACCACCGGCGCGGAGCGCGCCCTCGCCCTGGCCGAGGCCGCGGCGGACCGCCGCCATGACGTGCTGGGCCGGCTGCTCCCCGCCGATCCCGAGGGCTTCGCCCTGGCCTGGCTCGCGGCGTCGGTCTACACGGCGGCGGCGACCGAGGCGCTGCTGCTGGCGGCCTGGTCACCGCCGGAGATACCCGTCGGCTGATCAGGCCGGGAGCGCTTCCGCACACCTCCGCCACCGGCCACCGGACCCGCACCGGGACATCAGGGCGGTACGCGAACCATTCGGCGCCGCTGATCGTCGTACAGGAAGGTGGCCGCTCGGACCCACCGGGCCGGGACCACTCGGGAGGGACCATGCCGCTGCCCAGACCTGCGAAGGCGCCGAAACCACTGACGGCGTGGGCGCCGAAGGCGCTGAGACGGTGGAAGGCTCTGCTGGGTGAGCCGCGCCTGCGGCGACGGCGTGCCGTGCAGGCTGCCATGCTCGTCTGCGTGTTCGCGCTGGCCCCGGCGAGCTGGACGTACGCGGTCGCGGACGGCCGGGTCCGTACGGTGGCGGACGCCCCGGCCAGGGACGTCGCCATGGTCTTCGGCGCCGGGCTGCGGGAGGGCCGGCCGACGCCGTATCTCGCCCACCGGCTGGACGCGGCCGCCGCGTTGTACCGCGCGGGCAAGGTGAAGGTCGTGCTGGTCACCGGTGACAACAGCAGGGTGGAGTACGACGAGCCCGACGCCATGCGCGGCTACCTCGTGGCGCGCGGCGTGCCCGACCGGCGGATCGTCAGCGACTACGCGGGGTTCGACACCTGGGACTCGTGCGTACGGGCCAAGAAGATCTTCGGGGTCGAGCGTGCGCTGTTGGTGACGCAGGGCTTCCATGTCCGGCGCGCGGTGGCGCTCTGCGGGACGGCGGGGATCGAGGCGTACGGCGTCGGGGTCGCGGAGCCCCGCGACACGACGTGGTACTACGGCGCGGTACGGGAGATCTTCGCCGCCGGGAAGGCGGCGGCCGACGCCGTCACGGACCGGCAGCCCACGTTCCTCGGGCCGGTCGAGCCGGGGGTGGCGGAGGCCCTGGACCACGCCCGGACCCGGAGCGGCGCCACGGGGGCGCCCGCCACGGAAACAGGCGCTACGAGAACGGGCCCCAAGAGGACAGGAGGGGACGTCACGGATCCACAGTGAGGTGCGCGATCCAGTCGCCGCCGGCGATGAGCCGCCCCCGGCGCCGCAGTTCGCGCGCCACCCGGGGCGCCGCGCAGTACACCCAGGCCCGGGCCGTGGTGCCGTCGGCGCGCAGGACGTCGCGGGCGGTCCGCTCGTACAGATTACGCGGATCACCCGGCGCCCCGAACCCCTCCAACTCGTCCAGCACCGCGAGCAGTTCGCCGTACACGTCGTCCTCCGCCGTCACCAGCTCACCCACGACGACCGGGCCTGGGCCGTTCACGGGGCCTGGGTCCTCGACCGCGTACGGGTAGCCGGGCCCTTCGTACAGCAGCGCCCCCGTCAGCCGGGCCAGCTCCTCGCGGACCGTACGGCCGCGCGGGAACAGGCCGTGGTTGTGCTCGCCGCACCGCAGCGTGCCGTAGACGAAGAACGGCAGCCGCCCCTCGGACGCGCCGCCGAACGGGACATCGCCGCACGGGTCCGGTGCGACCGCCGTCACGCTCCGGTGGTCTCCGCTGTGAGCCACGCCAGATACTCCGCGCTCCCCCGCACCACCGGCGTGGCGATGATCTCGGGCGTGTCGTAGTCGTGGGCGGCCCGGAGATGCCCTTCCAGCGCGTCGTAGCGGTCCGCGGTCGTCTTGAAGAGGATCTGCCACTCCTCAGCGGTCTCGACCGTGCCCCGCCAGCGGTAGACGGAGGTGACCGGCGCGGAGATCTGCGCGCAGGCGGCGAGCCGCGCCTCGATCACGCCACGGGCCAGCTCCTCCGCCTTGCCGGCGCCGTCGGTCGTGGTCAGCACGGTCAGATACTCGGGAGACGAAGGTGAAGGGGGCAAGGGCACGGACGGGACTCCTTCGCGGGCGCGGGCACGGGCGTGGATCGGCCGGCGTGTTCCGGTACATTCCGGCACGTTCCGTGGCGTCAGCCGCCCCGTACGGTACGTACCTGACACACCCACCGGTGGTACCACACCTCCGGCCCCGCCCGCACCTCCCATCTCTCCCCCGCAAGGCCGTCCGGCATACGGTGAGGGTATGACGCCCCCCTCACCGCTGCTTGTGACCGAGGTCGACGGGCGGCCCGCCACCGCCGACGACCTGCGGTTGCGCGCGCTCGACTCGTACGGGCACTTCACCGCCCTCCAGGTCAGGAACGGCAGGACCCGCGGCCTCGCCCAGCAACTCGCCCGGCTGGATTCCGCGACCCGGGAGCTGTTCGGCACCGGGCTCCCCTCCGAGCGCCGTGAGGTCACTCTCGCGGGGCTCTCCTCGTACCGGGCCGCCTTCGTCACCAACTCGATCGGGATCGCACCGGTCGCCCGGATCGACGGAACGGTCCTGCCGGGTGACGAGGCACTGCTCAAGACGGTGCGCGAGGTGTACGAGGGCGTGGCGTGGGACCGGATCTGAGGCACGGCGGGCGGCCGGGGCGAAGCAAGGGTCGTCACGCCGTCCACTGGTCGAACGCGAGCTTCGCGACCAGCGAGAACACCACCACCAGCAGCACCCCGCGGACGAACTCGCTGCCCTTCCTGAGCGCCATCCGCGCGCCGAACATCCCGCCCGCCAGGTTGAAGACCGCCATCAGCCCGGCGAGCTGCCACAGGACCGTGCCGTGGTACGCGAACATCGCGAGCGCGCCGGCGTTCGTGCAGACGTTCACGATCTTCGCGGTGGCGGACGCCGTCACCAGATCCAGGTGGAGCACGGCGGTGAGCCCCAGTACGAGAAACGTTCCCGTGCCCGGCCCGAAGAGCCCGTCGTAGAAGCCGATCCCGCCGCCCACCAGCACGATCGCGAGCACCGTACGCCGCCGCCCCACCGGGCCGCCCGCCTGCGCCCGGCCGAACGACGGCCGCAGCATCACGAAGGCGGCCACCCCCAGCAGCACCACCATGATCACCGGGCGCAGCGTCTCGCTGCTGATCCCGGCCGCGAAGAACGCGCCGGTCATCGACCCGGCAAGGGCCATGAGGCCGATCCGTACGGCCGTCCCCACGTCCACCGGCGCCCGGCGCGCGTACGTGACCGCCGCGCCCGTCGTGCCGACGATGGCCACCGCCTTGTTGGTGCCGAGGATGTGTGCGGCGGGGACGTGCGGCAGCCCGAGCAGCAGCGCGGGCAGGAGCAGCAGCCCTCCCCCGCCGACCACGGCGTCGATCCAGCCCGCCGCGGCGGCGGCGAGACAGAGCAGGAGCAGCACGGTCAGCGGTATGTCGGGCATGCTCGCGACCTTATGGACGGAATACATGGCCTGTCCAACGACATAGCCGGCCCGCTGACGCCGCCCTCCGGCCCGCCGGCGCGCTCCCGCCCGCTCCCCCTCCCGCGCCCCCTCACACCCGCGCGCCGGGCGCGCTGAGCGCAGCGTTCCGTCCGGGAAACGGCGGCGATGCGGCCGGGTAACAGCCACCGCGCAGGCTTCCAGCCACGACCTACCGATGGAGGCCCCCGAGATGTCCACCCCCACGATCGTGGTCGTCGGCCACGGAATGGTCGGCCAGCGGTTCCTGGAGGCCCTGGCCGAACGCGGCGTGACCGGGCGGGCCCGGGTCGTCGTGCTCTGCGAGGAGCCGCGCCCCGCCTACGACCGGGTGCGGCTCAGCTCGTACTTCGACGGCCGTACGCCCGAGGACCTCACCCTCGGCGAGCCGGACTTCATGGCGCGCCACTCCATCGAGCTGTACGTCGGTGACCCGGCCGAGACCGTGGACCGCGCCGCCCGCACGGTCACCTCGCGGGCCGGGCGGGTCTTCGCCTACGACTCGCTCGTGCTGGCCACAGGCTCGTACCCCTTCGTACCGCCCGTGCCGGGCAAGGACGCGACGGGCTGTTTCGTCTACCGCACGATCGAGGATCTGCTCGCGATCGAGGAGTACGCGATGACGGCCCGCACCGGCGCGGTCGTCGGCGGCGGGCTGCTCGGTCTGGAGGCGGCGGGTGCGCTGAAGGGGCTCGGGCTCGCCACGCACGTCGTGGAGTTCGCCCCCCGGCTGATGCCCGTGCAGATCGACGACGGCGGTGGCGCGGCCCTGCTGCGCACGATCGAGTCGATGGGGCTGACCGTCCACACGGGCGTGGGGACGCGGGAGGTGACGACGGACGCCGACGGGACCGTCACGGGCATGGCGCTGTCGGACGGTTCCGTGCTCGACACCGATCTCGTCGTCTTCTCGGCGGGCGTGCGCCCGCGCGACCAGCTCGCCCGCGACGCCGGGCTGACGGTCGGCGAGCGCGGCGGTGTGGCGGTGGACGCGCAGTGCCGTACGTCCGACCCCGACGTCTTCGCGATCGGCGAGTGCGCGCTGGCGTCGGACGGCCGGGTGTACGGGCTGGTGGCCCCCGGGTACGAGATGGCGACGACGGTCGCGGACGTCCTCGCGGCGGACGGGGCCCACGCGGACGGGGCCGGCTTCACCGGCGCCGATCTGTCGACCAAGCTGAAGCTGCTGGGCGTGGACGTGGCGTCGTTCGGTGACGCGCACGGGGCCGCGCCCGGCTCGCTGGACGTCGTCTACTCCGACCCGCAGGCCGGTGTCTACAAGAAGCTCGTGGTGGACGGCGAAGGCACGCTGCTCGGCGGTGTGCTCGTCGGGGACGCCGACGCGTACGGCATGCTGCGCCCCCTCACCGGGAGCGTACCGCCGGTCCCCGCGGCCCAGTTGGTGGTGCCGGCCGGGCTCGGCGCGCCACCGGCGATGGGTCCGGAGTCGCTGCCGGACGAGGCCGTCATCTGTAGCTGCCACAACGTCAGCAAGGGCGCCGTCTGCGCCTGCTCGTCGCTGCCCGAGGTGAAGAAGTGCACCAAGGCGGGTACGGGCTGCGGCAGTTGCGTCAAGGTGATCGGCCAGTTGCTGGCCGCGAGCGGCAACGGGCCTGCCGACAAGGGGCTGTGCGGCTGCTTCCCGTACACCCGGAGCGAGTTGTACGAGATCGTCCGCACCCTGCGCTTCACCTCGTACGCCGGGCTGCTCGACTCGCACGGCCGCGAGGGCGCGCGCGGCGGTGACGGCTGCGAGGTCTGCAAGCCGACCGTCGGCTCGATCATCGCCTCGCTCGCCCCCGCGCTGGGGGTGAGCGGCTATGTGCTGGACGGCGAGCAGGCCGCACTCCAGGACACCAACGACCACTTCCTCGCCAACATCCAGCGCAACGGGTCGTATTCGATCGTGCCGCGGATCCCCGGCGGCGAGGTCACCCCGGAGAAGCTGATCGTGATCGGTGAGGTGGCCCGGGACTTCGGTCTCTACACGAAGATCACGGGCGGCCAGCGGATCGACCTGTTCGGTGCCCGCGTCGATCAGCTGCCGCTGATCTGGACGCGGCTGGTGGACGCGGGATTCGAGTCGGGGCACGCGTACGGGAAGTCGCTGCGGACGGTCAAGTCCTGTGTGGGGCAGACCTGGTGCCGCTACGGCGTGCAGGACTCGGTGAAGATGGCGATCGACCTGGAGCTGCGCTACCGGGGGCTGCGCTCGCCGCACAAGCTGAAGTCGGCGGTGTCGGGGTGCGCGCGCGAGTGCGCGGAGGCGCGTGGCAAGGACTTCGGGATCATCGCCACGGCCAACGGCTGGAACCTCTACGTCGGCGGCAACGGCGGCGCCGACCCGCGCCACGCGGATCTGCTGGCGCAGGACCTGGACGACGACGGACTGGTGCGGCTGATCGACCGGTTCCTGATGTTCTACATCCGGACCGCCGACCGGCTGGAGCGTACGTCCGCGTGGCTGGAGCGGATCGAGGGCGGTCTCGACCATGTGCGGGACGTGGTGGTCGATGACTCGCTGGGGCTCTGCGCGGAGCTGGAGTCGCTGATGGCGGCGCATGTCGCCGGGTACCGCGACGAGTGGGCCGAGACCATCAACGACCCCGAGCGGCTGCGGCGGTTCGTCTCGTTCGTCAACGCGCCCGACGCGCCGGACCCGTCGGTGAAGTTCGTACCGGAACGCGATCAGGTCAAGCCGGACCTGGTTTTCCTCACCCTGGAAGGGGCGACCGCCCGATGACCGCATCAGACACGCTGGAAGTGCTGCTCGGGGACGACGAGTGGTTCCCCGTCTGCGAGCTGCCCGCGCTCACCCCGGGGCGCGGGGTGGCCGCGCTGCTCCCGGACGGCCGCCAGGTGGCGCTGTTCCTGGACCGGTCGGGGCGGCCGTACGCCGTCTCCAACCGGGATCCGTTCTCCGGGGCGTACGTCCTCTCCCGCGGCCTGACCGGCACGCACGAGGGACGGTTCTTCGTGGCGTCCCCGCTGCTCAAGCAGCGCTTCGAGCTGGCGACCGGCCGCTGCCTGGACGACGACGAGGCCGCCGTCCAGGCGTACGAGGTACGGGTAAGGGCGCGGGACGAGGAGCGGGTACGGGACGAGGTGCGGGTGCCCGCCACGACGTAGCGCGGGCGGTGCCGTTGAGCGTGAAGCCGCTCGGGGCGGTGTTGCCGCCGCTCCAGGCGCCGTTGAAGCCGAGGGAGGTCGAACCGCCCACCGCGATCGCCGCGTCGCGGCTGGTATCGAGGGCACGTTGGCGGTGAAGCCGGTGCTCCACCGGCCATCCCCTCCCCCGGTCAGCGGCTCGCCCCCGCAGGAGGGGATGGCCGTCCTGCCCCCGCGCCCCGGCGGCCCTCCCTCCCGCGGGATCGTCTACGAGCCGACCGCTCCCCCGGCGTAGAGCCCGTCCGTCGCGGCACGGCCGCGCAGCAGGGCCGTGCCCAGCGGGGTCAGCGTGTGCAGCACGGCGTTGCCGTGGCGCAGGGTGACCACCAGGCCCGACTCTCTTAAGACACAGGCATGCTGACTGGCCGAGGCGAGCGAGACGCCTGTCCTGCGGGCGAGTTCGCTGGTGGTCGCGCCCTGCTCGATGGCCTGGAGGACCGCGGAGCGGGTGTGGCCGAGGAGCCGGCCGAGGGTGGGGCCGCCGCGCTCCGCGACGGCGGGCGCGTCGGAGTGCGTGACCGGGTAGACCAGCACGGGCGGCAGCGCGGGGTCCCGGGGGACCACCGCGGTGGAGCGGCAGAAGAAGGACGGCTGGAGCAGCAGGCCCCTTCCGCGCAGGTGCAGTTCACGCTGTACGGGATAGTCGGCCTCCAGCACCGGGCCGCTCCAGCGCAGCATCGGCGGGAGCGTGGCGAGCAGCCGGCCCGCGCCGCCGTCGAGCAGGGCCCGGCCGCGCAGCGCGCGGTCGCCGTCGACCCTGGCACGTATCTGCGGCCAGTACGGCTCCACGGCGACGCGGTAGTACGTACGCACCACCTCCACGAGCCGGGCGAGACAGCCGGGGCCTCCGTCGGCGAGCGGGGCGAGGCGGCCACCGGGGTCCCTGCGCTCCGGGCGGGCGCCGCCGACGGCGAGCAGGGCCAGTTCGGCGCGGATCCGCTCCTGCGGGGTCGCGCGCAGCGCTTCGAGCCCCGCCGCCATACCGAGGCGTCCTTGCGCGGGGGTGAGGAAATCCGGGAAATAGCCGCGCTGCGGAACGAGCGCCGAGAGCAGGCTTGTTTCACCTTTCAACCTGGTGCGCGTTTCCCCGCGCCATTCTCCGAAGACAAGCGGTCCGCGCCGATCCCGTATTCGGTGAAAACTGAGAATCGTCTCCCACAGCGGATCGGGCCCGGCAGCCATCCTGACCCCACCCAGGTCTTTGCCGGTGAAATGAATACGCAGCACTTCTCATCCCCACCTGTTGCGTCCACCATCGCGCCCCCATCACTGAGTATGCATGCCATCACCTGCTGTTACCACGGTGTTTCAGCCACAGTTGAAACGGGTCGCCGGGGCCCCTCGTCCGGCGAAAGGCTGTACCTCGTCGGGCATGAAACCTGAGCGACCGAAAAGGCGTGACGAAGGCCGTGGGGGGCTTTGTGCGCTTGGCGGCGGTCGGTACGGGTTGCGGCTCCGTGCCCGGCTCGCGTAATGGGCACGGCCGGTGGGTGGGGATCCTCCGGCCGTGCCCCTCTCCGTTGATTCTCATTCGACTCCGAGTCCGCGTTCACCGGCCCCGCGGAGAGCCACTGCCGCATTCCGCGCACGCGGACACGCACACGTCTCCGGACACGTCTCCGTACACATACGCATACGCATACGGAGACGTGACAGGGGCGGGCGCACCGCACAGCACGCCCGCCCCCTCTGTACCCGGGGCCGCCCCGCCGGCTCGGCGAGGGTGAGGGGTGAACCGCGGGAGCGGCCCCGGTGTCCGGTACGGGGCCCCGGAATCAGAGGCCCCCCGGTCGCTACCGCGAGTCGCTGCCGGCCGACTCCGCCGCCGCGCGCCCCGCCTCCAGCCGCGCCACCGGGATCCGGAACGGCGAGCAGGAGACGTAGTCGAGGCCGACCTCGTGGAAGAAGTGCACCGACTCCGGGTCGCCGCCGTGCTCCCCGCAGACGCCCAGCTTGAGCCCGGGGCGCGTGGCGCGGCCCGCCTCGACCGCGCTCCGTACCAGCGAGCCCACGCCGTCGCGGTCGATGGTCTCGAACGGCGAGACCCCGAAGATGCCCTTCTCCAGGTACGCCGTGAAGAAGCTGGCCTCCACGTCGTCGCGGGAGAAGCCCCAGACGGTCTGGGTGAGGTCGTTCGTGCCGAACGAGAAGAACTCGGCGGCCTCCGCGATCTGCCCGGCGGTCAGCGCGGCGCGCGGCAGTTCGATCATCGTGCCGAGCGCCAGCTTGAGTTCGCAGCCGCTCGCGCGCTCGACCTCGCAGATGACCTGTTCCGCCTCCTCCCGGACGATCTCCAGCTCCTGGACCGTGCCGACGAGCGGGATCATGATCTCCGCGCGCGGGTCGCCCTTGGCGTTCTTCCGCTCGGCGGCGGCCTCGGCGATGGCCCGTACCTGCATGGCGAAGAGGCCGGGGATGACCAGGCCGAGCCGTACCCCGCGCAGCCCGAGCATCGGGTTCTGCTCGTGGAGCTTGTGCACGGCCTGGAGGAGGCGCAGATCGTTCTCGTTGTGGTCCTTGCGGGCCTCGGCGAGGGCGACCCGTACCGACAGTTCGGTGATGTCGGGCAGGAACTCGTGGAGCGGCGGGTCGAGGAGCCTGACCGTCACCGGCAGGCCGTCCATCGCCTCGAACAGCTCGATGAAGTCCTTCTTCTGGAGCGGGAGCAGGGCACCGAGTGCCGTCTCACGCTCGTCCTCGGTGTCGGCCAGGATCAACTTCTCGACCATCTCGCGCCGCTCGCCGAGGAACATGTGCTCCGTGCGGCAGAGCCCGATGCCCTGGGCGCCGAAGCGGCGGGCGCGCAGCGCGTCCTCGGCGTTGTCGGCGTTGGCGCGTACGCGCAGCCGGCGGCGGCGGTCCGCGTACGCCATGATCCGGTGGACGGCCTCGACCAGTTCGTCGGCGTCGTCGGCGCCCGCGTGCATCCGGCCCTCGAAGTACTCCACGACGGGCGACGGCACGACGGGGACCTCGCCGAGGTAGACCTTGCCGGTCGAGCCGTCGATGGAGACGATGTCGCCCTCCTCGATGACCGTGGAGCCCGTGGTCAGCCGGCGCGCCTTCGTGTCGACCTCCAGTTCCTCGGCGCCGCAGACACAGGTCTTGCCCATGCCGCGGGCGACGACGGCGGCGTGCGAGGTCTTGCCGCCGCGCGAGGTGAGGATGCCCTCGGCGGCGATCATGCCTTCGAGGTCGTCGGGGTTGGTCTCGCGGCGGATGAGGATGACCTTCTCGCCGGAGCGCGACCACTTGATGGCGGTGTACGAGTCGAAGACCGCCTTGCCCACGGCGGCGCCCGGCGAGGCGGCGATGCCCCGGCCCAGCAGCTCGCGCTTGGCGTCCTCGTCGAAGCGCGGGAACATGAGCTGCGCGAGCTGGGCACCGGTGACGCGCTGGAGCGCCTCGGCCTCGTCGATCAGCCCCTGGTCCACGAGCTGGGTGGCGATCCGGAAGGCGGCGCCGGCGGTGCGCTTGCCGACGCGGGTCTGGAGCATCCACAACTGGCCGCGCTCGATGGTGAACTCGATGTCGCACAGGTCCCGGTAGTGGGTCTCCAGGGTCTCCATGATGGCCAGGAGCCGGTCGTACGACTCCTTGTCGATGGTGGCGAGTTCGGCGAGGGGGACGGTGTTGCGGATGCCCGCGACGACGTCCTCGCCCTGCGCGTTCTGGAGGTAGTCGCCGTACACGCCCTGGCGGCCGGTGGCCGGGTCGCGGGTGAAGGCGACGCCGGTGCCCCCGCCTTTGGACGTCTCCGTCGGGCCGAGGTTGCCGAAGACCATGGAGCAGATGGTGACGGCCGTGCCGAGGTCGCCGGGGATGCGCTCCTGGCGGCGGTAGAGCTTGGCGCGGTCGGTGTTCCAGGACTCGAAGACCGAGCGGATCGCGAGGTCCATCTGCTCGCGCGGGTCCTGCGGGAAGTCGCGGCCCGCCTCGCGCGTGACGATCTTCTTGAAGTGCTCGACCAGCTTCTTCAGGTCGGCCACGGGCAGATCGACGTCGGTGGCGGCCCGCCTGGCCCGCTTGGCCTCGTCGAGCGCGTCCTCGAAGAGCGCGCCGTCGACACCGAGCACGGTCCTGCCGAACATCTGGATCAGCCTGCGGTACGAGTCCCAGGCGAAGCGCTCGTCGCCCGCCTGCGCGGCGAGCCCGGTGACCGAGGCGTCGGAGAGGCCGACGTTGAGGACGGTGTCCATCATGCCGGGCATGGAGAACTTGGCGCCGGAGCGTACGGAGACGAGCAGCGGGTCGTCGGACTGGCCGAGCTTCTTGCCCATCCGGGTTTCGAGGGCGTCGAGATGGACGCCGACCTCGTCGCGCAGGGCGGCCGGTTCCGTACCGCTGCCGAGGTAGATGTTGCAGGCTTCCGTGGTGATGGTGAAGCCGGGCGGGACGGGCAGCCCGAGGTTGGTCATCTCGGCGAGGTTGGCGCCCTTGCCGCCGAGGAGATGCTTCAGGTCTTTGTTGCCCTCGGTGAAGTCGTAGACGTACTTGACGTGCGGCTCGGAGGTCTTCCCGGAGTTTCCCTCGGGGACGGCTACGTGGGAATCACTGTTTTCCGGCACGGTCTCGACTCCTCGACGACGCGGTGGCTGACCTGGCTGGCGAGGAACATACCCAGATCGAAGGTGCCTGGGTACGGCCACTTAACTGTCATACGGCCTTAACCGCCCGTCCGCCACCGGATCGAAAGCACCCCGGCGGCGACGGGGCGCGCGCCGCTCCTTCACGCCTCGAAGCGGGCATGACCCGAGCATGACCTCTTGCGCTCACATGAGCAATGACATCGACGTCTGAGTTCACTTCTTGAAGGCCGGAAGGGGTGGCACGGCGTGCCACCCTTCCAGAGGTACAACCACGCAAGATCCGCTCATCTGAGCTTCTCCATCATCAAACGTGGCGAGAATCACCCCTTCGGCGCGCCGTGCCGCGCGGCACGGCGGCGGGCCGGGCGGGCGTGACGCGCATGACGGATGTGATGGATGTGCCCCCGGAGGTGAAGGGGCTCCGGGGGCACAAGGATGGTGCGGACAGGGTGTCAGGAAGCCTGCGGGGTCAGCAGGTACGCGTCCGTGACCGTCACCTGGTAACCGTTGCCCTCGGTGTCCTTCAGCGCGCCCTTGAGCGAGACCGATGTGGCCGAAGCGGGGTGGTCCAGCGTGACGCCGCGCTCACCGTTCTCGGTGGTGACGGGCGCCTTCCGCCAGGTGGCACCGCCGTCGTAGGACGCCTCGACCGTCAGGGACGCGACGCCCTTCTCGGCCGCGTTGCCCTTGACGACGAGCGGGACCCTCAGCGTCGTGCCCGCCTCGGCGGTGCTGGCCAGACTCAGCTCCGGGGCGAAGCCGAGGGTGGACAGCGGCAGTACGACCACCTCATCGCCGGGCGAGGCCGAGGTGAACGTCCACTCGGCGCTGACGTGCGTGGAGACCCGGGCGACCCCGGGCTCGCGCGACGCGTCGATGCTCACCGTGTACGCGGACTCCTTCGCCGGCAGCCCGGAGACCTGGATGCAGGGGTTGTCCTGCTCCTGGAACGTCTTCCCGTCCACCGTCACCTTCGCCTTCACCACGGCCCCCGCCGTGTGGCCGGGACGGCCCGAGGTGTCGGAGAACACCGGCTGGCACACGACCGCGAAGTCCTGGACGCGCGCCAGATCCCCGGCCCGGATGTCCGGGGCGAAGACGCCGACGTTCAGGGTGACGCCGTAGTTCCGGCCCGCCTCGTACCGCAGGCCCTCGTTCCGGTCGAAGAGCACCTCGTACCAGCCCTCGAAAGGCACGTCGGCGGGCGTCTGCCCCATGCCGAAGGACCAGCGGTAGCCGGGCGGCGTGGTGACGTACTGCTTCGAGGTGTTGGGGAGGGGAACCTCGTTGCCGCCTCCGCCGACCCCCATGAAGTCGTTCCACCACATGGGGTGGACCGAGCCCAGCTTGCCCGGCGCCGGGGCGCCCACCCGCGCCTCGATCTCGGCGAGTTCACTCCGGTCGGCCCGGTGGGTGAAGCCGTCGTACATGCTGCCGTCACGCGTGTAGAGCAGGCTGTACGTGTCCCCGCCGGCCGCCAGCGTGGTGCTGACCTGGGCCTGGAACTCCTTGCCCGACACCGTCCCGCCGACCGAGCCGGTCGAGAAGCCGTCCAGCGAGTCCATGTGGAAGAGGCCGTAGGCGCCTCCGTCGCCGATGGCGAGTTTCCACGACACCGACGCGTGCGTCGGCTCCGCGGCCACGGGGGCCGTGACGGCGAGCGGCTTGGCGTCGCGCCCGTCGAAGACGACGCTCAGGTCCTCGGTGACGCTCAGCTTCTGCTGGACCAACTGCGAGAATTCGCTCTCCTGGCCGCCCTTGGGGGTGATGATCGGCGCGTCCACCAGGTAGTCGCCCTTGGGCAGGCGGACCGTGACCTTGCCGTCGCCGGTCCACTGCGAAGACTGCGCGCCGGTGGCACGGTCGACGAACGCGACGAATGCCTCGCCCGGGTCACCGTTCCTGTTCAGCAGGTTCACCGTGACGTCGTACGACTCGGCCTCGCGTGTGATGCCGAAGGCCGTCCGCAGGCTCTGACCGCCCGCCTTCGCCCCACCGCCCTTCGCAGCCCCGGCCTCCGTCGCCACCAGCGCGCCGGAGAAGGCGCCGTACGCGTCGCTGACGCGGGTGTCCAGGGTCAGCGCGACCTTCGCCGTGCCACCGGCGGGCACGGTGACCCGCCGCGTCCCGGTCGTGGCCAGGCCGCCGGGTGCGGGCTTCCCGTCGGGGGCGACGGCCTCCGTCGCCACATCGAGGGTGACGGCCTCGGTCCCCTCGTTGCGGTACGTGACCTCCTTGGTGACGGGTTCCGCGCCCTCCGCCGACCAGCGCTGGGTGCCGAAGCCGATCGAGGTCTCCTCGGTGACGACGGTCTGGGTGATCGCCTTCGCCACGTCGGTACGGCCCGTGCCCTGCTGGAACGCCGTCAGCCCCTCGGTGGCGACGGCCGAGGCGGTGAGGGCCCGCTTGAGCCGCTCGCCGCTCCAGTCCGGGTGCCGCTGCGCGAGGATCGCCGCGGCGCCCGCGACGTGCGGCGCCGCCATCGACGTACCGCTCATGGCGACGTAGCCGTCGCCCGCCGGGGAGCCGAGGGTGCCCTCGGCCGCCTCGGCCGCGACGATGTCCACGCCGGGCGCGGTGATGTCGGGCTTCAGCGATCCGTCGGCGGACGGTCCCACGGAGGAGAAGCCGGCGAGGGCGTCCTCCCGGTCCACCGCCCCGACCGTGAGGGCCGACGCCGCGCTGCCGGGCGATCCGATGGTGCCCGCGCCGGGTCCCGCGTTGCCCGCCGAGACGACGAAGAGGATGCCGCTGCTCTCGGAGAGCGAGTCGACGGCCTCCTCCAGCGGGTCGATCTCGGCGCCGTCGTAGCCGCCGAGGCTCATGTTCGCGACCTTGGCGCCCTCGTCGGCCGCCCACTGCATCGCGCCCAGGATGGCCGAGTCGGAGCCGTACCCGTCGTCGTCGAAGACCTTGGCGTCCAGGATCCGGGCCTTGGGGGCGACGCCCCGGTACTTCCCGCCCGCCTTGGCGCCGCTGCCGGCGATGGTCGAGGCCACGTGGGTGCCGTGCCCGACGCGGTCCACGGCGTCGACGGAGCCGGAGAAGTCCTTCTCCTCGACCTCCACGCCCGCCAGATCCGGGTGGGTCTGGTCCACGCCGGTGTCGATGACGGCGACCTTCACCCCGTCGCCCTCGTACCCGGCCTCCCAGGCGGTGGGCGCGCCGATCTGAGGGACGCTCCTGTCCAGGTCCACCCGGCGCTTGCCGTCGAGCCACACGCGGCTGATGCCGGAGGCCGCGACGCGGGCCTCGGACCTGCCCGCGTCGGCGGTCAGTGCCTGCCACACGTCGTCGGTGCCGTCCTTGGCCGCCGAGACGGCCTGACCGTCGACGGCGGGGAGGTTCCGCCCGGCCTTCGCGCCCGACGCGGCGACGCGCGACTTCGCCGTACCGGCGCCCGCGCTCCGGTAGGAGACGATCAGCGGGAGCGTGTCGCGGTGGGCGTCGTCGTACTCGGCCCGGACCAGGCCGGTCACGTCGAACAGCCGCCGGTCCACCGTGCCCTGCCCGACGAGCCGCAGGGCGTCGGTCGGGATCACGTACGTACGGTCGCCCTCCCGGCGGACCGACATCCGGAGGTGCTCGCGGCCCGCGGCGGGACGCACCCGGGCCACGTCGCCACGGCCGTCCACGTCGACCCGGTCACCGGTGATCAGCGTGACCGTGGCCGCGCGGGGCGCGGAATCCGGGCCTAAGGCCTGGCCCCCGCCGGGTGTTCCCGGTGCCCCCGGTGTCGCGGCGCCGGCCGTGGTCGCCAGCCCGGCGGCGAGCGCCACCGCGACGGCGACGGCGCCCGTCCTGTATCCAGCGGGTCTGCTGGGTCTGCGCATCGAAGCTGCCCATCCTTCTCGTCGGAGAGTCAGAGAAAGACGAACGCTGCTGCGCCGGTGTGATCACCGGAGGACCGTAGGACAACGTTTCCATAACGCGTTCCGGGCACGCGCCGGACCCTGTGCGGTCGGTCAGCCGCCGGAGGTGTCCAGCTCCGCGTCCGCGCCGATGCCCGCGCGGTCGTACGGGTCCTTCAGCCAGCCGTCCGGCAGGACGACCCGGTTGTTCCCCGACGTACGCCCGCGCGGCCCGTCCGCGCCGTCCGGCCACGGCTGCTCCAGGTCGAGCCCTGCCATCAGCTCGTCCAGCTCCGCGAGCGACGAGGTGATCGCGAGCTGCTTGCGCAGCTGCGAGCCGACCGAGAATCCCTTCAGGTACCAGGCCACGTGCTTGCGGAAGTCGATCACCCCGCGGGCCTCGTCGCCGATCCACTCCCCCAGGAGCTGGGCGTGGCGCCGCATGACGGTCCCCACCTCGCGCAGTGTCGGCGCCGCGACCGTCCCGGTGCCCTCGAACGCGGCCACCAGGTCGCCGAAGAGCCACGGCCGCCCCAGGCAGCCGCGCCCCACGACCACCCCGTCACAGCCGGTCTCGCGCACCATGCGCAGCGCGTCCTCGGCCGACCAGATGTCGCCGTTGCCGAGCACCGGGATCTCCGGTACGTGCTCCTTGAGGCGCGCGATCGCCTCCCAGTCGGCGGTGCCGCCGTAGTGCTGCGCGGCGGTCCTGCCGTGCAGCGCGATGGCTGTCACGCCCTCCTCGACAGCGATCCGCCCCGCGTCCATGCAGGTGAGGTGGTCATCGTCGATGCCCTTGCGCATCTTCATCGTGACGGGCAGATCGCCCGCGTTGGAGACGGCCTCGCGCAGGATCGCGCGCAGCAGGGGCCGCTTGTACGGCAGGGCGGAGCCGCCGCCCCTGCGGGTCACCTTGGGCACCGGGCAGCCGAAGTTGAGGTCGATGTGGTCGGCCAGATCCTCGTCCACGATCATGCGGACCGCCTTGCCGACGGTGACCGGGTCCACTCCGTAGAGCTGGATCGAGCGCGGTGTCTCGGTCGCGTCGAAGTGGATGAGCTGCATGGTCTTCTCGTTGCGCTCGACCAGGGCCCTGGTCGTGATCATCTCGCTGACGAACAGCCCCTTCCCTCCGCTGAATTCCCGGCACAGCGTGCGGAAGGGGGCGTTGGTGATTCCGGCCATGGGGGCGAGCACGACGGGCGGGGTCACGGGGTACGGGCCGATGGCGAGTGGGGCGGTCATCCGGCCATTGTCGCGCACGGAGACATTCATTAGTTAGCCGTACTAGTCAGTCGTACCATCGGAGGTATGCCCGAGCTGAGCCCCAGGCGGAAAATACTGGTGCTGGCGATCTGTTGCATGAGTCTTCTGATCGTCAGCCTGGACAACACCGTCCTCAATGTCGCCCTCCCCTCCATGCAGCGAGAGCTCCACGCCTCGGTCTCCGGGATGCAGTGGACGATCGACGCCTACACCCTCGTCCTCGCCTCGCTGCTGATGCTCTCGGGCTCCACCGCCGACCGGATCGGCCGCCGCCGGGTCTTCCAGACCGGGCTCGTCCTCTTCACGCTCGGTTCGGCGCTCTGCTCCCTCGCCCCGAACCTCACCTCGCTCGTCGCGTTCCGGATGGTTCAGGCCATCGGCGGCTCGATGCTCAACCCCGTCGCGATGTCGATCATCACCAACACGTTCACGGGACCGCGCGAGCGCGCCCGCGCCATCGGCGTCTGGGGCGCCGTCGTGGGCATCTCGATGGCGGCGGGGCCGCTGGTCGGCGGGGTGCTGGTGGACACGGTCGGCTGGCGGTCCATCTTCTGGGTCAACCTGCCGATCGGGCTGGCGGCGCTGCTGCTGACCTGGCGGTACGTCCCCGAGTCCCGGGCGCCGAAGCCGCGTCGCCCCGACCCCGTGGGGCAGCTCCTGGTCATGGGCGTCCTCGGGGCGCTGACGTACGCGATCATCGAGGCGCCCGCGAAGGGGTGGACCTCGCCGCTGATCGTGTCGTTCGCCGCCTTCTCCGCGCTCTGTCTGGTGGGGCTGGTCCTGTACGAGCCGAGGCGTGCCGAACCCCTGATCGACCTGCGCTTCTTCCACAGCGCGCCGTTCAGCGGGGCGACCGTGATCGCCGTGTGCGGCTTCGCCGCGCTGGGCGGTTTCCTCTTCCTGAACACGCTCTACCTCCAGAACGTGCGTGGCCTGTCCGCACTCCACGCGGGCCTCTACATGCTGCCCATGGCGGCCCTGACCTTCCTCTGCGCCCCGCTGTCGGGCCGGCTGGTCGGCAGCCGTGGCCCCCGGCTGTCCCTGCTGGCCGCGGGTACGGCGATGACGGCGAGCGGGCTGCTCTTCGCCGCGCTGGACGCCGAGGCGACGACCGGGCTGATGTTCACCGGGTACGTGCTCTTCGGGCTCGGCTTCGGCATGCTGAACGCCCCCATCACCAACACCGCCGTCTCCGGGATGCCCCGTGCCCAGGCGGGTGTGGCGGCGGCCGTCGCCTCCACGAGTCGCCAGATCGGCCAGACGCTGGGGGTCGCGGTGATCGGCGCGGTCCTGGCGGGCGGGGTGGCCGCGAGCGCGGCGGCGGGCGGGGCCGGTTCGGCCGCGTACCGTACCGGGTTCGACGACGTGAGCGGCACCGCGTGGTGGATCATCACGGCGTGCGGGCTCTGCGTCCTGCTGGTGGGCGCGCTGACCAGCGGCGCGTGGGCGCGCGGAACGGCGCTGCGTACGGCGCGACGTCTGGAGTCCGAGCCCTCCCCTGCGGCGGGCCTGGCGACGTCCGGGGCGCGGACGCGGGCGGAGACGAGAGCCGACTCCTGAGCCGACGGCCACGCGGCGACGAACCGCTTGGCCCGGTCGCGCACCGGGTCCGGGGAGACATGAGCCAGTCGCCCACCGGGTCCCGGGAGACATGAGCCAGTCGCCCACCGGGTCCCGGGAGACATGAGCCGGTCGCCGGGACCGAGGCAGACATGGGTGTGGGCCCGGATCACCTCGTGATCCGGGCCCACACGCGCTGTTCCGTGGCGGAGGGGTGCGGGCGCCGTCAGGCCTGCGGCGTGCCCTCGCCGGCCGCCGGGGCCGTGTCGCCCGCCGGGGTCGTGCCGTCGTGGTCGCCCTGCTCCTGGGCTCCCGCGCGCTCCCGCATCTTGCGCAGCAGCTCCTGCTTCTGGTCGGCGGCGGCCTTGCGGTTGGCGTCGCGGGCGGGGCCGCTGGACTGCGGGTCCGTGCGGCTCAGCTTCGTGCGCTGTCCGCCCACGCCGAGAAGGTTGTTGCGGCTCTTTGCCACGGGGTTCTCCCGAAGTGATGAGAAGTGATCTGCGGAATCGTCGGTGGGGGGCGGTGCGGTGACCGCCGCGCTCTCACTCGTAGATCTGGAAGAACATGCCCGTGACGCTACCACCGGCCGCGACCGGGAGGTAACGCGTTTTCCGTGGGCCCGGGCGGCCCTGGGGCGGCGGACGACTCGCCGAACACCCGAACGGATGACAGATATTGAAATCTGTCATCCGTCATGCCATCGTTGAGATGTCCGGATTCACGTACGGAGGAAGCCGCCATGACCACCCACGCCATCCCCGCCCGCCGCCTCGGCGCCACCGGCCCCCAGGTCTCCGCCCTCGGCCTCGGCTGCATGGGCATGTCCCCGCTGTACGGAGAGGTGGACCGCGCCGAGTCCATCGCCACCCTGCACGCCGCGCTCGACGCGGGCGTCACCCTGCTCGACACCGGCGACTTCTACGCGATGGGGCACAACGAGCTGCTGATCGCGGAGGCGCTGCGCACCGCGCCCGCGGCGGCCCGCGAACGGGCGCTCACCAGCGTCAAGTTCGGCGCTCTGCGCGACCCCGACAACGGCTGGAGCGGGTACGACGGACGCCCGGCCGCCGTCAAGAACTTCGCCGCGTACTCCCTCCAGCGGCTGGGCACCGACCACATCGACATCTACCGGATCGCCCGCGTCGACCCCGGCGTCCCGATCGAGGAGACCGTCGGCGCCATCGCCGAGCTGGTCCAGGCCGGCCACGTACGCCACATCGGCCTCTCCGAGGCGGGCAGCGACACCATCCGGCGGGCCGCTTCCGTCGCCCCGATCGCGGACCTCCAGATCGAGTACGGACTGATCTCGCGCTCCATCGAGGACAACATCCTGGCGACGGTCCGCGAGCTGGGCATCGGCATCACGGCGTACGGGGTGCTCTCGCGCGGGCTGATCAGCGGCCACTTCACCCGTGACCGCGAGCTGAGCCCGGGCGACTTCCGGGCGGCCAGCCCGCGCTTCCAGGGGGAGAACCTCGACCACAACCTGGCGCTGGTCGAGTCCCTGCGCGAGATCGCCGAGCAGAAGGGCGTCACGGTCGCGCAGATCGCCATCGCCTGGGTGCTCGCCCAGGGCGAGGACATCGTCCCGCTCATCGGCGCCCGGCGCCGTGACCGGCTGAGCGAGGCCCTGGGCGCCCTGGACGTCACGCTCGACGCCGCCGATCTCACCGCCCTCGACCGGGCCTTCCCTGCGGGCGTCGCGGCGGGCGACCGCTATCCGGCCGCGCAGATGTCGTCCCTGGACAGCGAGCGGTGACGGCGGCGCGGCAGGACCGCGCACGGCCCTGGCGGGCGGCACGGGCGGCTCACCCGTCGGGTCGCCACGCCTGGCGTGACAGGTAGTGTCACCAGGCACGCCGGGCCACGTACCGCCGTACGGGCCCCAGGAGCCGCACGAGCCGCATGAGCCATGAGAGGTCGGGCATCCATGTCCCCCGAGCCCCTGACCGCCGAGCGCATCCTCGAAGCCACCGAGGAGGTGCTGCGCCGTTACGGGCCGGCGAAGGCGACGGTGGTCGATGTGGCACGGCTGCTCGGGGTCAGTCACGGCAGTGTCTACCGGCACTTCAGGACGAAGGCGGTGCTGCGCGAGGCGGTCACGGCGCGCTGGCTGAGCGGTACGGAGCGGGTGCTCCAGGAGATCGCCGACGGGGCCGGAGAGCCGGGCCCGGAGAAGCTGCGCGGCTGGCTGCTGGCGCTGTTCGACGCCAAGCGCCTCAAGGCGGGGGGCGACCCCGAGCTGTTCGCCACGTACTCCGTGCTCGCCGAGGAGCAGAGCGACGCGGTGGACGCGCATCTGACGAAGCTGACCGGACAGCTCACGCGGATCGTCGAAGAGGGCGTGCGGGCGGGCGAGTTCGTGGCGCCCGACCCGGCGGGCGCGGCCGGGGCGCTCTTCGTGGCGACGGCGCGCTTCCACGATCCGTGCTACGCCCCGGAGTGGCGGAAGCCCACGATCGACGCCGAGTTCACCGCCGTGTCCGATCTGCTGCTGCGTGGCCTGAAGCCCTGACGGCTGGAGACGGCGCCCGCCTCCGTCCCTCCCGCGCGGCTGCCCGCCCGGCTGCCTGCCGGCCTGCCGATGTCAGCTCGTCGCCGGGTCCACCGTGGCCTGGTGGGCCTCGGTGAGGTGTTCCTCGGCCTTGAGCCAGGGGAGGAACTGGGCCCCCTTCCGCCAGCCGCAGGTGTCACATATCAACGACCGCTGCACACCTGTCTTCTGCACACGGACGACATGTTCCCGTCCGTGCTGATCCCATCGGCTGACCTTGCTGGTGGTGGAGGACGGCATGATCCGTTCCTCTCTTGTCGGGGAGCGCCCAGTGTGCCGCAAGGATCCGCCGTGGAGCGCGGGCAGGCCCCCGGTTCCGCCTCGGAACCGGGGGCCTGCCCGTAACTCTCTTGGATTATCGGGTACTTCGGGGTTCAGCAGCCGAGCAGGTGCTCACCCAGGTAGCTCTGGATCCGGTCCAGCGAGACGCGCTCCTGCTTCATCGTGTCGCGCTCGCGCACCGTCACCGCGTTGTCGTCCAGGGTGTCGAAGTCGACGGTCACGCAGAACGGCGTGCCGATCTCGTCCTGGCGGCGGTAACGGCGGCCGATGGCGCCCGCGTCGTCGAACTCGATGTTCCAGTTGCGCCGCAGGTCCGTCGCGAGGCCCTTGGCCTTCGGCGAGAGCTGCGGGTTGCGGGAGAGCGGCAGCACGGCGACCTTGACCGGCGCGAGGCGCGGGTCGAGCCGCATCACGGTGCGCTTCTCCAGCACGCCCTTCGCGTTGGGCGCCTCGTCCTCGTTGTACGCGTCGAGGAGGAAGGCGAGCATCGCGCGGCCGACACCGGCGGCGGGCTCGATGACGTACGGGGTCCAGCGCTCGCCGGCCTCCTGGTCGAAGTACGACAGGTCGTGGCCCGACGCCTTGGAGTGCGCGGAGAGGTCGTAGTCCGTGCGGTTGGCGACACCCTCCAGCTCGCCCCACTCGCTGCCGCCGAACTGGAAGCGGTACTCGATGTCGGCGGTGCGCTTGGAGTAGTGCGAGAGCTTCTCGGCCGGGTGGTCGTACCAGCGCATGTTCTCCTCACGGAGACCCAGGTCGCGGTACCAGTTCCAGCGCTGCTCCATCCAGTATTCCTGCCACTCCTCGTCCTCGCCCGGCTTGACGAAGAACTCCATCTCCATCTGCTCGAACTCACGCGTGCGGAAGATGAAGTTGCCCGGAGTGATCTCGTTCCGGAAGGACTTGCCCATCTGCGCGATGCCGAACGGCGGCTTCTTGCGCGAGGTCTGCTGCACCTGGGCGAAGTTGGTGAAGATGCCCTGCGCGGTCTCGGGGCGCAGGTAGGCGACCGAACCGGAGTCCTGCGTCGGGCCGAGGTGGGTGGAGAGCAGACCGGAGAACTGCTTGGGCTCGGTGAAGGTGCCCTTGTTTCCGCAGTTCGGGCAGTTCAGCTCCGCGAGGCTCGCGGGGGCCTTGCCGTGCTTCGCCTCGTACGCCTCCTCCAGGTGGTCGGCGCGGAAGCGCTTGTGGCAGGAGGTGCACTCGGTGAGCGGGTCGGTGAAGGTCGCGACGTGGCCGGACGCCTCCCAGACCTCCGTGGCGAGGATCACCGACGAGTCGATGCCGACAACGTCCTCGCGCGAGGTGACCATGTAGCGCCACCACTGACGCTTGAGGTTTTCCTTCAGCTCGACTCCGAGCGGCCCGTAGTCCCAGGCGGCTCGCTGACCACCGTAGATCTCACTGCACGGGTAGACGAAGCCACGGCGCTTGCTCAGGTTGACGATGCTGTCGATCTTGTCGGCGGCCACGGGTCTCTCTTCATTACGACGACGACGAACGGCGAATGCTTCAGATTAGCGGCGCGCGCACCCCTTCGATCAAATCGGTGCGGAGCAAGCGACATTCCGACCCGTTACCCGACCCTTGTTGACAATCGTTTCCACTTTTGTTGAAAATGAGTGTCATGAACGTACGACGCCTCATACCCACCGCCACTCTCGCCGGTACCGTCACCCTCGGCATGGTCGCGCTGTCCGCCTGCTCTTCCTCCACCGACGCCACGGGGAAGAGCGCTGACGGCAAGCTCGCGGTGGTCGCGTCGTTCTACCCCATGGAATACCTGGCCCGGCAGATCGGCGGCGACCACGTCTCCGTCACCACCCTCACCAAGCCCGGCGTCGAGCCGCACGACCTGGAGCTGAAGCCCCGGCAGGCCGCCCAGCTCGGCGAGGCCGGCGTCATCCTCTACCTCAAGGGCATCCAGCCCGCCGTGGACAAGGCCATCGGCCAGTCCGGGGCGAAGACGGTCATCGACGCGACGACCCTCACGACCCTGGAGAACCACGGCACGGAGACCGGCCACGACCACGGTCACGACGACCACGCCGGTGAGGCCGCCGACGACGCGGACCACGCACACGAGGAGTCCACCACCGACGGCAAGGACCCGCACATCTGGCTCGACCCGGTGCGGTTCGCCGAGGTCGCCAAGGGCGTCGGCGCCTCCCTGGAGAAGGCCGACCCCGACCACGCCGCCGCGTACAAGAAGAACACCAGCGCGCTGGTCACCAAGCTGGACGGCCTGAACACGTCGTTCAAGGAGGGCCTCGCCGACACCGGCACCAGGACGTTCATCACCACCCACGCCGCCTTCGGCTACCTCGCCGAGCGCTACGGTCTGGAGCAGGAGGCCATCGCCGGCATCGACCCCGAGTCGGAGCCGAGCCCCGCCCGGGTGAAGGAACTGGAGACCATCGCGAAGCGGGACAAGGTCACCACCGTATTCTTCGAGACACTCGCCAGCGACAAGACCGCCAGGACGGTGGCCGGGGACTCCGGGCTCAAGACGGACGTCCTCGACCCGATCGAGGGAATCACGGACAAGACCAAGGGCCGTGACTACATCGAGGTCATGCGGTCCAACCTCGACGCCCTGCGCACCGCGCTCGGCGCGAAATGAGGTGACGTGACACGGAGCGGGCGAAACGATTCCCCTGACAGCGGCGACAGCGACGAGACCAGCAACGGAGGCGCCTGACATGGCGACGGTGGAGAGCGATCACGCCAGGGCGGCGGAGCGCGCCGGGGCGCACCCCGGTACCGACGGCGGACCGCCGCCCGTCATCACCGTCCGCGGCGCCACCGCCACGCTCGGCTCACGCCCCGTGCTGCGCGGCATCGACCTCACCGTGCGCCGCGGTGAGGTCGTCGCCCTGCTCGGCGCCAACGGCTCCGGCAAGTCCACCGCCGTACGCTCCGTGATCGGCCAGGTACCCCTGGGCGACGGCGAGATATCGCTCTTCGGCACCCCGCTGCGCCGCTTCCGCGACTGGCGGCGCGTCGGCTACGTACCGCAGCGCACCACCGCCGCGAGCGGCGTGCCCGCGACCGTCCGCGAGGTCGTCTCCTCCGGCCGGCTCTCCCGTACGAGCCCCCTGCGGCTGGGATGGCCCACCAAGGCCGATCGTGCGGCCGTTCAGCGGGCCATCGAGCTGGTGGGCCTCGCTGACCGCGCCAAGGACTCCGTGGGCGCCCTGTCGGGCGGCCAGCACCAGCGCGTACTGATCGCCAGGGCGCTCGCCTCCGAGCCCGAGCTGCTGATCATGGACGAGCCGATGGCGGGCGTCGACCTGGCCAGTCAGGACATCCTCGCGGCGACCCTGCGCGAGCAGGTCGCGGCCGGCGCGACCGTCCTGCTCGTGCTGCACGAACTCGGCCCGCTGGAGCCGCTGATCGACCGCGCGGTGGTGCTGCGCGACGGCTGCGTGATGCACGACGGACCGCCGCCCAAGGCCGTCGGCCAGCACGCCCTGCCCGGCCACGACCACGTCCACCCCCACGCGGCCGGCGAGCCGCTCCGTACAGGACTGCTGACCTGACCATGGAAATCCTTGAGACCGCCCTCATGCAGCGGGCGCTGCTCGCCGCCGTCCTGGTCGGCGTCACCGCGCCCGCCGTCGGCATCTACCTCGTCCAGCGCCGCCAGGCCCTGATGGGCGACGGAATCGGCCATGTGGCGATGACCGGGGTCGGCCTCGGCTTCCTGCTCTCCACCAGCCCCGTGTGGATGGCCACGCTCGTCGCGGTCATCGGCGCCGTCACGATGGAGCTGATCAGGGCGTACGGCCGCACCCGCGGCGACATCGCGCTGGCGATGCTCTTCTACGGGGGCATGGCGGGCGGCGTGCTGCTGATCAACCTCGCGCCGAACGGTTCCAACGCCAACCTCAGTTCGTACCTCTTCGGCTCGCTCTCGACGGTCTCGCCCTCCGACATCACCGCGATCTCCGTACTCGCCGGTTTCGTGGTGCTGGTCACCGTGGGTCTGCGGCGGCAGCTCTTCGCCGTCAGCCAGGACGAGGAGTTCGCCCGGGTCACCGGGCTGCCCGTACGCGCCCTGAACCTGCTGATCGCGGTGACCGCCGCCGTGACGGTCACGGTCGCCATGCGGGTGGTGGGGCTGCTGCTGGTCAGCGCGCTGATGGTGGTGCCGGTGGCGGCGGCGCAGCAGGTCACGCGTTCGTTCGTGGTCACGTTCGTGCTCTCCGTCGTGATCGGTACGGCGGTGACGCTGGCCGGCACGGTCACCTCGTACTACCAGGACGTACCGCCGGGCGCGACGATCGTGCTGATCGCGATCGGGGTCTTCGTGCTCCTGACCGCGCTC
This sequence comes from Streptomyces sp. NPDC059092, assembly GCF_042756365.1. Classification (NCBI taxonomy): domain Bacteria; kingdom Bacillati; phylum Actinomycetota; class Actinomycetes; order Kitasatosporales; family Streptomycetaceae; genus Streptomyces; species Streptomyces sp. NPDC059092. The sequence goes on along the minus strand of NZ_JBHZEJ010000054.1, from coordinate 2,456 downwards.
GCGACACCGCTGGCCAGACGCCGGGCCCGCGCGCCGAGGAACGCGGAGGCGGACCTCGTACAGGCGGACGGAGCCGGACCGGCGACGACGGACGTACGGAACGTTCCCGGCGCCCGGCGGCCCGCGGAGGACGCCACGGCGTGACCGCGAGCCGGTGACCGGACTGGCAGAATGGGGCCCGTAGACAAGCGGGCAACGCCCGGAGGACACGGGCAGAGGCAAGGAGGCACCTGTGACGACTGCGCCCAGCGGCGGACCGAGCGCGGCCCCCGTGCGCGGCCGATCGACCCGCCAGCGCGCCGCGGTGGCGGCGGCGCTCGACGAGGTGGACGAGTTCCGCAGCGCTCAGGATCTCCACGACATGCTCAAACACCGGGGCGACTCGGTGGGACTGACCACCGTCTACCGCACACTCCAGTCGCTCGCCGACGCGGGCGAGGTCGACGTGCTGCGCACGAACGACGGCGAATCGGTCTACCGGCGCTGCTCGACCGGCGACCACCACCACCATCTCGTCTGCCGGATCTGCGGCAAGGCGGTCGAGGTCGAGGGGCCCGCCGTCGAGCAGTGGGCGGAGACGATCGCGGCCCAGCACGGCTATGTGAGCGTGGCGCACACGGTGGAGATCTTCGGCACCTGCGCGGAGTGCGCGGCAGCCGCCGCCAAGAACTGAACCGCGCGGACGGGTGGGGCTCCGGTGGTCACCGGAGCCCCACCCGTCCGTCCGTCCGCCGCAGCCGCTAAACCTGCTCGGCCTGGACCGGAATGTCCGCGTCGGCCCCCGCGTTGGGCAGCGCCCCGCCGAAGCGGCGGTCCCGGGAGGCGTACTCCAGGCAGGCGCGCCACAGGTCGCGCCGGTCGAAGTCCGGCCACAGCACGTCCTGGAAGACCATCTCCGCGTAACTGCTCTGCCAGATCAGGTAGTTGGACGTACGCTGCTCACCGCTCGGCCGCAGGAAGACATCCACGTCCGGCATGTCCGGGTAGTACAGGTACTTGGCGAAGGTCTTCTCGTTGACCTTGGACGGGTCGAGCTTGCCGGCCGCGACATCGGCCGCGAGCGCCTGCGCCGCGTCGGCGATCTCCGCGCGGCCACCGTAGTTGACGCAGAAGTAGAGCGTCATGGCGTCGTTGTCCTTGGTCTGCTCCTGCGCGACCTGGAGCTCCTGGACGACCGACTTCCACATCTTGGGCATCCGGCCGACCCAGCGGATCCGGATCCCCAGCTCGTCCATCTCGTCGCGGCGGCGCCGGATGACATCGCGGTTGAAGTTCATCAGGAAGCGCACCTCGTCGGGCGTGCGCTTCCAGTTCTCGGTCGAGAAGGCGAACAGGGAGAGGTTCTTGACCCCCATCTCCAGGCAGCCCTTGAGCACGTCGAGGACGACGCCCTCGCCCACCTTGTGGCCCTCGGTGCGCGGCAGCCCGCGCTCCTTGGCCCAGCGGCCGTTCCCGTCCATGACGCAGGCCACGTGCTTCGGCACCAGATCGCCGGGGATCTTCGGCGGCACCGCCCCCGACGGATGCGGCTCCGGCGTCTTGTACTCGCGGCGGGAGCGTCCCAGGATTCCGCGTCGTGCCATGCGCTTCTCGTCTCCTCGTTCCTCGCTCAGCTCTTCGCTGTCCGAGCTAGTTCTTCTCCACGTACCTGAGGGAGCGCAGGCCGCGCTCCAGATGCCAGTGCAGATAGGCGGACACCAGCCCGCTGCCCTCCCTGACGTGGCGCGCCTCGCACGCGTCGGCCGTCGCCCAGTCCCCGGTCAGCAGCGCGCTGAGCAGCCCGACGGCCTCAGCAGAGGGTACGACGCTGCCGGGCACCCGGCAGTCGCCGCAGATGATCCCGCCCGCCGCGACGGAGAAGAACCGGTTGGGACCGTGCAGCCCGCACTTCGCGCAGTCGTCGAAGCTCGGCGCGTACCCGTTGACGGCGAGGGAACGGAGCAGGAAGGCGTCCAGGATGAGATGGGGCGCGTGCTCCCCCCTGGCGAGGGTCCGCAGCCCGCCGACGAGCAGCAGGTACTGCTGGACGGCCGGCTCACCCTCGTGGTCGGTGAACCGCTCCGCGGTCTCCAGCATCGCGGTGCCGGCGGTGTAGCGGGCGTAGTCGGAGACGATGCCGCCACCGTACGGAGCGATGGTCTCGCTCTGGGTGCACAGCGGCAGGCCGCGCCCGATCAGCTCGCTGCCGCGCGCGAAGAACTGCACGTCGACATGGGAGAACGGCTCCAGCCTCGCCCCGAACTTGGACTTGGTCCTGCGCACCCCCCGGGCGACGGCGCGGACGCGGCCGTGGCCGCGGGTCAGAAGCGTGATGATGCGGTCGGCCTCACCGAGCTTCTGGGTGCGCAGCACGACGCCGTCGTCCCGGAACAGACTCATGCCGCCATTCTCCCGCATGCCCGGGCACCGGTTTCCCGTGCGTACGAGAGGCGCCTGCGGCGCGTACGGGCCGTACG
>NZ_JBHZEJ010000053.1:0-57503 GCF_042756365.1 Streptomyces sp. NPDC059092 | reverse complement strand
GACCGGGGCGGCCCCGGTCCTGCCGGCCCGGGCCCTGACGGGCACGGACCCGCGAACGGGCGGCACCCGCGCGGAAGATCGCGGGTGCCGCCCGTCCGGAACGGAGCGGCCTGGATCAGGCGCTGCAGGACGTGGTGCTCGTGGTGGAGGAGCACGTCGACGTCGAGCTGCAGCTCGTGGAACCCGCGAGGACGACCTCGCTGGCGTCCGAGTAGTCGGAGATCTCGAAGGTCTCCGACTCCAGCTCCATGATCTCGTCGGCGAGCGAGGAGAGGGCGTTCTTGTCAGCCATGGTGACTCCTTGGATTCCACGCCAGGCTCCGGGGGGCTCCCCGGTGGTCCTGTGCCGTGCTGTCCCGCGGCGGTGCCGTGGTGCACTCGTATTCCAGCCGAACCCACTGCCACCTCGGCCTGTCTTCCACTGACCGCGCGTGTCAGCGATCTGTACGCGGCACGCCACCGGGGCGGCGCACGATGGGCCGGATGAGCCCCGTCGCGTACCCCGGAGAGAACACGCCCGTCCTGGACGGGCTGCGAGAGGTCCTGCGCCCCGCCGTCGCGCTCTGCCTCGATCTGCACCAGCACCCCGAACTCTCCGGCGAGGAGCGCCGCACGGCGGCCAGGCTGGGGGAGTGGCTGCGCGAGGCCGGTTACACGGTGACGGGCGGCGTCGGCGGGCACGGTGTCGTCGGAGTGCTGCGCAACGGCGACGGCCCCCGCGTCATGATCCGTACGGAACTGGACGCGCTGCCCGTCACGGAGGCCACCGGCCTGCCGTACACGAGCAGCGGCCCCGTCGCGCACGCCTGCGGCCACGATCTGCACATGGCCGCCGCCGCGGGCGCCGCGTCCCTGCTGGCCCGGGGCCGGGAGAGCTGGCGCGGCACCGTCGTGGTCGTCGGCCAGCCCGCCGAGGAGACCCTGGCCGGGGCGCGGGCCGTGCTGGCGGACGGTCTGTACGAGCGTTTCGGGCGGCCCGACGCCGTACTGGCCCAGCACACGGCCCTGTTGCCCGCCGGCATGATCGCGCACGCGTACGGACCGATGCTGGCGGGGAGCGCCGGGATCGAGGCCGTCGTGCACGGCCGGGGCGGCCACGCGGGCACCCCGCACCTCGCGGTGGATCCGCTGGTCACCGCCGCCGCGGCGGTGCTCCGGCTCCAGACGGTGGTCTCCCGCGAGTGCGCCCCGACCGAACCCGCGCTGCTGAACGTCGGGTCCTTCCACTCCGGGACGGCCGACAACCTCGTCCCCGACCGGGCGACGCTCGGCATCACGGTCCGCGCCCTGTCCGAGCGCGCACTCGACCGGATGACGGCCTCGGTGGAGCGGATCGTACGGGCCGAGTGCGCCGCCTCCGGCTGCCCCAGGGACCCGGAGATCCGCACCGTGTCCCGCTCCCCGGTCACCCATCCCGACCCGGCGGCCACGGACGTCGTACGCCGGGCTCATGAGCGCCTCTACGGCTCCGAGCGCGTGGCGTCCTGGCCGCCGTCCATGGCGACCGAGGACTTTCCGCTGTACGGGGACGCGGGACTCTCCGTACACGGCGAGGAGGGGATCGCCCTGGTGTACTGGATGTTCGGGGTGGTCGGCCCGAAGGTGTGGGCACGGACGCCGGGCACGGCCGGGGAGAAGCTCGCGGTCCTCCCGCCCCACCACTCCCCGGGGTTCGCCCCCGACATCCGTACCGCGCTTCCCACCGGCATCACGGCGATGACCGCCGCCGCGCTGTCGCGACTGCGCACCGGGAGTTCCTGATGGTCCGTCCATACCGTCACGGGCCGGGACGGGGTCGCCCGCGGTGCGGGACGAGTCCGGACATGGGCCGACGTGGCGACTCCCGTGACCCACGGTTCGGGCACCTTTATCAACAAGTGATCGTACGGGCGTTTTTCGCCACCTCTGATGGCCGTAGTCTCGCCACGAGCGCACGCTTTCTGCACATAAGTCTCACGGGGTGAAGGGCGCATCACACATGCAGGGCACCGTCGATGGGTTCAACTACGGCGTCGTCACACCGGTGGCGGCCTATCTCATGGCAGTTCTCGGCGGGGCCCTGGGGCTCCGCTGCACCACCAGGTCCTTGCGCACCGAGCGGTCCTGGAAGCCCGGCTGGCTGGCGCTCGGCGCGACCTCCATCGGTTCGGGCATCTGGACCATGCACTTCATCGCCATGATCGGCTTCCAGGTCGAGGAGGCGCCGGTCGGTTACGACGTGCCGACGACCGTCCTCAGCCTGGTCGTGGCGATCGTCATGGTGGGGGTGGGGATCTTCGTCGTCGGCTACCGCGGGGCGACCCGCGCCACGCTGACCACCGCCGGCGCGATCACCGGTCTCGGTGTCGCGGCCATGCACTACATCGGCATGGCCGGAATGCGTCTGCACGGACGGCTCGACTACGACACGACGACCGTCGTGCTCTCGGTCGTCATCGCCGTCGTCGCCGCGACGGCCGCGCTCTGGGCCGCCGTGTCGATCCACGGCTTCCTGCCCAGTCTCGGTGCGGGCCTCGTGATGGGCGTCGCCGTGACCGGGATGCACTACACGGGCATGGCGGGGATCAGTGTCCACCTGCAGGGGGCCGGCGGCGGCTCGGCGGGCGGCGGTTCACCGACCTCGATCATGTTCCCGATGCTGCTCGGCCCGGTCGTCTTCCTGGTGCTGGCGGGCGTCGTGGTGATGTTCGACCCCATCCTCGTCCTCGGTGAGGGCGAATGGGACCGGCCGGAAGGCGGGAAGCCGGTACGGAGCGGTGCGGCGGCCCGGCCCGTGTGGCCGCCCGTGTACGACGACGTGAAGGGCGGCGGGGCCGCCTCCCCGGCGCGGGGGCCGCATCGCGGTGACAACTCCCGGAGTCCGTACGACTGGTGACCGGCCACCCGGTGACCGTCATGCGGTGAGCGCGTGACGGTCACCCGCCTGTTCGAGCGCCGCCCCGCCTGCCACGGGGCGGCGCTTCACGCGTCCCGCGCCGCCGCGCCGTCCGCCGGGCCGATGGACTCCCGCAGCCGGGCGCTGGCCATCCGCATGTGCTCGGCCATCGCCTCGCTGGCCGCGTCCGGATCATGGGCGCGGATCGCCGCCAGGACGGCGTCGTGCTCGCACAGGGTGCCGCTCACGGTCCCCTCCAGATCGCTGACCCGCTCCATCCACACCTGGAGCAGCGCGCGGATGGAGTGCAGGATGTCGCTGAGTACCGAGTTCCTGGCGATGCTCGCCGTCTCCAGGTGGAAGGCGATGTCCGCGTCGATGAACGCCGCGACGTCCGTGCCGGCGTCCCGCATCCGCCGCAGGTGCTCCTCCAGCCGCGCCACGTCCTCCGCGGTGGCGCGCTCCGCCGCCAGCCGCGCCGACACGCCTTCCATGTGCGTACGCACCTCCACCAGGTCCTGGGTGCGCCGCTGGCCCAGCATCAGCCCCCAGTTGATGGCGCGCGGCAGGAACTCCGAGGTCCCCTCGCGCACGTACGAGCCGGAGCCGGGGCGGATCTCGATGATGCCGAGCACGTCGAGGGCCGAGAGGGCGCCCCGCACGCTGGACCGCGCGACCCCCAGCGCCTCGGCGAGCTGACGCTCCGCGGGCAGCCGGGTACCGGGCTTGATGTCGCCCGCGGAGAGGTGGTCGAGAAGCCGCTTGGCGACCTCGCTCACCGACGACTCGCGCACGACGGGGCGCAGGAGCCGGGCGAGATCCGGCGAGGCGGGCGATTGCTGATCAGGCTGACTGGTCACGGTCACCAGTACACCAGATGGGTGTTCCCGCTGTTCAAAGGTGTCCTGAACCCGCCTGTAGCCGAGTCGCCCCACCCTTTGTCAAGAGTGGCGTGCGTCACTTCAAGAGTGACGCTCGCCACATTGGTCAATTGGTGACCAATTTTCTTCTGGGGGTTACGTTGAAGACACATCAGCCGGTGGAGCGGGTGCTGCGCTCTGTTTCAGCCATGATCCCCGCCGACTGTGACCCGAGTCCGGACAGAGCTGTCCGGCGCTGCCGAGGGAGTCACCATGGGTGCCACCGCGTTGCCATCCGCGCCATCCGCGGTCGAGCGATCAGCGATCAAGAAGGTCTCGATCCGGCTCGTCCCGTTCGTCGCGTTGATGTTCTTTGTGAATTACCTCGACCGGACGGCGGTCTCCTTCGCGGAGCCGAACGGTATGGGGCAGGACCTGGCGCTCACCGCGGCGCAGTTCGGATTCGCCTCCGGGGTCTTCTTCATCGGATACATCATTCTGGAAGTCCCCAGCAACATGGCGCTGCACCGCTTCGGCGCCCGCCGCTGGCTCGCCAGGATCATGGTCACCTGGGGCATCGTGTCCCTGCTGTTCACCTGGGTGCAGAGCAGCGAGCAGCTCTACGCGCTGCGCTTCCTGCTCGGTGTCGCCGAGGCGGGCTTCTTCCCCGGGGCGATCCTCTTCCTGAGCCAGTGGGTGCCCACCCGGCACCGTACGAAGGTGCTCGCGCTCTTCTACCTGGCCCAGCCGCTCACCACGGTCATCGGTGCCCCGCTCGCGGGCTGGCTCATCGGCCACCACGGGCTGTTCGGCCTTGAGGGCTGGCGCGTGATGTTCCTCTTCGTGTCGATCCCCGCGATCCTCCTCGGCGTCATCGCCTGGTTCTACCTGATCGACCGGCCCGCCGACGCCAAGTGGCTCACCCCGGCGGAGAAGGACTGGCTGACGACCGAGCTGACCGCGGAGAACGCCGCCAAGACGGGCGCCGACCAGAGCCACGGCCGTGCCGCGCTCAAGGAGGCGTTCCGCAACGGGCGCGTCTGGATCCTCGCGATGGTCTACTTCGGCTTCATCTACGGCCTGTACGCGCTCGCCTTCTTCCTGCCCACGATCATCGAGGGCTTCCAGGAGAGCTTCGGCACCTCCTTCAGCGTGATGGACAAGGCGCTGATCACCGCCATCCCGTACCTGCCGGCCGCCGTCGTCCTCTTCTTCTGGTCCCGGCACGCCACCCGGCACGGAACCAGGACCTGGCACGTCGCGGGACCGGCCGTCGTCGGCGGTGTCTCCATCCCGATCGCCCTCTACATGGACTCCCCGGCCGCGACCATCGCCGTGATCACCGTGACGGCGTGCGCGATCTTCGCCGCGCTGCCCGTCTTCTGGTCGATCCCCTCCCGCTTCCTGACCGGCGCCGCCGCCGCGGCGGGCATCGCCCTCATCAACACCGCGGGCAACATCGGCGGCTTCGCGGCCGGCTACGTCACCGGCTGGCTCAAGGACTTCAGCGGTTCGTACACCCTCTCCATGTTCGTGGTGGGCGGCTTCATGCTCCTGTCGGCCGTCCTGATGGCCGTACTCGCCAGGCGCCGGCCCGCCCACCCCTCCGACCCCGCGGACCAGCCGCTTCTTGAGGTGCACTGACATGACCCGCCTGTTCAACGCTCCCGAAGCCTTCGCCGACGAGGCGCTCGAAGGGTTCGTGGCGGCCCACCGCCGCTGGGTGCGCCCCGTCTCCGGGGGTGTCGTACGCTCCACGCCGACCGCGCCCGGCCAGGTCGCCGTCGTGATCGGCGGCGGCTCGGGCCACTACCCCGCCTTCTCGGGGCTGGTGGGCCCCGGGCTCGCGCACGGAGCGGCGGTCGGCAACGTCTTCGCCTCGCCGTCGGCCCGGCAGGTCCGCACCGTCGCGCAGAGCGCCCACGCCGGCGGCGGCGTGGTCCTCATGTACGGCAACTACGCGGGTGACGTGCTGCACTTCGGACAGGCGGCGCAGCAACTCACCGCCGAGGGCATCGAGACCCGTACGGTCGCCGTCGCCGACGACATCTCCAGCGCGAGCGCCGACGAGCGCGACAAGCGCCGCGGGATAGCCGGTGACCTGCCGGTCTTCAAGGCCGCCGCCGCGGCGGCCGAACAGGGCCGCTCCCTCGACGAGGTGGTCCTGGTGGCCCGGCACGCGGGTGACCGCACCCGCTCCTTCGGCATCGCCTTCGGCGGCTGCACGCTCCCCGGCGCCGACAGCCCGCTGTTCACCGTGGCCGAGGGCCGGATGGCCGTCGGCCTGGGCATCCACGGCGAGCCCGGCATCGGCGAACAGGACGTCCCGACGGCCGACGAGGCCGCCGAGCTGCTGGTCTCCACACTGCTGGCCGAGCTGCCCGAGGGCGTCGCCGAGCCGCGTGGCGAGCGCGCCGCCGTCATCCTCAACGGCCTCGGCACCGTCAAGTACGAGGAACTGTTCGTCGTCTACCGCCGGGTCGCCCAGCTCCTCGCAGAGGCCGGGGTCGAGGCCGTCGAACCCGAGGTCGGCGAGCTGGTGACCAGCTTCGACATGGCGGGCATCTCGCTCACGCTCTGCTGGCTGGACGAGGACCTCGAAACCCTGTGGACCGCCGGGGCAGACACCCCCGCCTACCGCAAGGGCGAGGTCACCGCACCGGCCGCCCCCGCCGCCGGAGCCACCTCCGCCCCGGCCGGCGACGCTCCGGCCACGGCGATCCCCGCCGCCACCGAGGAGTCCCGCGCGACGGCCACCACCGCGGTCGCCGTACTCACCGCCATCAGCGACGTCGTGGACACCCACGCCGACGAACTCGGCCGGATCGACGCCGTCGCCGGCGACGGCGACCACGGCATCGGCATGCGCCGCGGCTCCGAGGCCGCCCGGCTCGCCGCCGTCGCCGCGGCGGCGGCGGGCGCCGGAGCCCGTACGACGGTCAACGCCGCCGCCGACGCCTGGTCCGACCGGGCCGGCGGCACCTCGGGCGCCCTGTGGGGCGTCCTGCTGCACGCCGTCGGCACCGCCCTCGGGGACACCGGGAAGCCCACCGCGCGGACCGTGGCGCACGGCGTCGCGGAAGCCTCCGCCGCCGTACAGCGCCTGGGCGGGGCCGAGGTCGGCGACAAGACGATGGTCGACGTCCTCGTCCCCTTCGCACGGACCCTCACCGACGCCACCGCCGAGGGCGCCGCGCTCACCGACGCCTGGGACCGCGCCGCCACCGCGGCCGAACAGGCCGCGAAGGCCACCGCCGACCTCGTCCCCCGGATCGGCCGCGCCCGCCCGCACGTCGAACGGTCCCTCGGCACCCCCGACGCCGGCGCGCACTCCCTCGCCCTGATCGTCCGCGCCGTCCACGGCGTACTCACCGCCCGCTGAACACCCACGAGGAGCACCCCCCATGAGCGACAAGCTGCGGATCGTCGTCGGCTCGGACGACGCCGGCTTCGACTACAAGGAAATACTGAAGAAGGACCTGCGGAACAGCGAACTCGTCGCCGAGGTCACCGACGTCGGTGTCGACGCCGACGGCCACACCGCCTACCCGACCATCGCCATCGCCGCCGCCGAGATGGTCGCGCGCGGCGAGGCCGACCGCGCCCTGCTCGTCTGCGGCACCGGGCTCGGCGTGGCGATCGCCGCCAACAAGGTCAAGGGGATCCGGGCCGTCACCGCCCACGACTCCTTCTCCGTCGAGCGCGCCGTCCTCTCCAACAACGCGCAGGTCCTCACCTTCGGCCAGCGCGTCGTCGGCGTCGAACTCGCCCGCCGGCTGGCCGCCGAGTGGCTGACGTACCGCTTCGACGAGTCGTCCGCCTCCGCCGCCAAGGTCCAGCTCATGAACGACTACGAGACCGACGAGGAAGCCGCCGCCTGATGTCCGCTCCCACCCTGCTCGGGGTGAGCCTCAAGATGTACTTCGGTCATCACGAGACCCTCAACTGGGCCCGCCGCATCGGCGACATCGCCTCCCGGCACCCGGCCGTCACCAGCGGCCTCACCGAGGTGTTCGTGCTGCCCGCCTTCCCCGCGATCGTCCCGCTCGGCACCGTCCTGGACGGCACCGGCGTCGCCGTCGGCGCCCAGGACCTCGCCACCGACGACCGGGGGCCGTTCACCGGCGAGGTCTCGGGCCCGTACCTCAAGGAGATCGGCTGCTCCTACGCCGAGGTCGGCCACGCCGAACGCCGCCGCCTCTTCGGCGAGGGCGACACCGTCGTCGCCGCCAAGACCGCCGCCGCCCTGCGCAACGGCCTCACCCCCGTGCTCTGCGTCGGTGAACTCGACCGCGCGGACCCCGCCGAGGCCGCGACGCGCACCGTCGCCGAGCTGGCGCGCATCCTCGACACCGCCGCGCACGACGCCGGGGAACACGGCCCGGTCGTCGTGGCGTACGAACCGCAGTGGGCGATCGGCGCACCCCGCCCCGCCTCGCCGGACCACATCACCCACGTCTGCGCCGCCCTGACCGCCTGGCTCGGGGAGCGCCCCGCGTACGCCGGAAGCCGGGTCATCTACGGCGGCAGCGCGGGCCCCGGGCTCCTCGGAACCCTCGGCGAGGGCGTCGACGGACTCTTCCTCGGGCGCTTCGCCCACGACCCGCAAGCCGTCGAACAGATCCTCGACGAGCTGAGCGACCGGACCGTGAAGGCGGACGCGTGATGGCCTACGGACTGAGCACCTACGCCTACTTCTGGCGGATCTCCTCCCGCGCCCCGGTCCCCCTGACCGTCGAGGAGATGCTCCACGACACCCGGGACCTGGGCGGCGACGTCTTCCAGATCTGCGACTACCCGCTGATCGAGACCTTCGACGACGCCCGCCTCGCCGGCCTCCGCGCCACCGCCGAGGACCTGGGCATCACCCTGGAACTCGGCACCCGCGGCATCGGCCGGGACCACCTCGCCCGCTACCTCGACCTGGCGGGCAAGCTCGGCGTCACCCTCGTCCGCTCGATGATGAACAGCGCCGACCACCGCCCCGGCACCGCCGAGGCCACGGAACTGCTGCGGGGTGCCGTCCCCGCGTACGCGGCCCAGGGGGTCACCCTCGGCCTGGAGACCTACGAACAGGTCTCCACCGACGACCTCCTCACCGTCGTCCGCGCCGTCGACGACCCGCACCTGGGCGTCGTGCTCGATCCGGGCAACTGCGTCGCCCGTCTGGAGCGCCCCCGGGATGTCGTCGAGGCCACCGCCCCGTACGTCGTCAACATTCATGTCAAGGACTTCGCCTTCAGCCGCAGGGACGGCTGGGTCGGCTTCACCTACGCCGGTGCTCCGCTGGGCGAGGGCCTGCTCGACCACGCCCACCTGGTCGAGACGGTACGGCCGCACGAGCGGTCGATCAACCAGATCGTGGAGCACTGGCTCCCGTGGCAGGACGACGGGTTCGAGGCCACGGCCCGGACCGAGGACCAGTGGACCCGGCACTGCATCACCACCCTTCAGAGGAGTAAGTAATGGCCACCGAGAACAAGACCGTCGCCGTCATCGGCGCCGCTGGCAAGATGGGCCAGCGCGTCTCCAACAACCTTGTCAAGAGCGACTTCCGGACGCTGTTCTCCGAGAACTCGCCCCAGGGCCAGGAGCTGGTCCGCGGACTCGGACGCGAGCTGACCGACTCCGACGAGGCCGCCAAGCAGGCCGACGTCCTGATCCTCGCCGTGCCGGACGTCGTCCTCGGCGTCGTCTCCGAGCAGCTCGTCCCGCTGATGAAGCCCGGCGCCGTCCTGCTCACCCTCGACCCGGCGGCGGCCTACGCGGGCCTGCTGACCCGCCGCGACGACGTGCACAACGCCGTCGCCCACCCCTGCCACCCGTCCGTCTTCCTTGAGCGCACCACCAAGGAGGAGTACGCGGACACCTTCGGCGGCATCGCCGCCCCGCAGGAGGTCGTCGCCGCCTTCGAAGGCCCCGACCCGGCCGTGCGGGAACTGGCCGAGGCCGTGATCCGTACGATGTACGCGCCCGTCGTGGACGTGCACTGGGTGACGGTCAAGCAGCTCGCCGTCCTGGAGCCGACCCTGGTCGAGACCATCGCCTGCATGGTCGGCGCCCTGCTCACGGAGGCCCTGCACGAGACGGTCCACACCGTCGGCGTGCCGGAGCCGGCGGCCCGCGCGATGCTGCTGGGCCACACGCAGGTCGCGCTCGCCAACACCCTCAAGGGCGACAACCCGTTCTCCGACGCCTGCCTGATCGCCATGGACTACGGCCGTGAGTCGATCGTCAAGGACGACTGGAAGAAGGTCTTCGAGGACGACGAGCTCGACAAGGTCATCACGCGCATGCTCCGCATCAAGGAGATCAAGCGCTGACCTCCGGCGCCGCGCGGACGTAGAACGGTGACCGGCCTCCTGGAGGGAGGCCGGTCACCGTCGTTCCGAGGGCCCTACGCCTCCTCGGCCGCCCAGTCGACGGTGAAGACCGTCGGAGCGGCGAGGAGCCGGTACTCGGGCAGCACCCCGGGACCGCACGAGGCGCTGCCGACGCCCTGCCGCGCCGCGTCCAGCGTGAGATGGACGAGATCGCCCCGTACCAGCTCCGTCGGGTGGGCCGCGGCGTCCAGCTCCTCGCTCGTCCAGGGGCGGGCGGCGAAGGAGAAGGGCGTGGGGCCGCTCAGCCGCAGCCCCGTCCCGCCGCCGGCCGGCCCGAGCCGCACCCAGCGGACATCGGTGCGGCTGCCGTTCTCCTGAGGGAAGAGGTACGGCGTCTGCAGGCCGTCCACGTCCGAGGCGAACCGCCCGACGCGGGCCGCGGCCCTGGTGTCCGGGTACGCCTCGTGCGGACCGGCGCCGAACCAGCTCACCGCGGACAGCGCGGCCGGCACGGCGGCGCGCAGCCCCAGACGCGGCAGCGTCACGTCCCAGACGCCGGCCGGCCGGACCTCCACCGTCAGCCGCAGCCGACCGGCGCCGCCCGCCCCGCCGTCCCCGCCGGACGGCGCGGCGCTCCAGCGGTAGACGGCCGACAGCGCGGCGTCGCTGCCCGCCGCGGCCACCCGGGTGGTCACGGTCAGCCCCGTGTCCCCGGGTTCGACGGACAGCACCTTGTGCTCCAGCCGGTCGAGCCCCGCCGCCCGCCACTTCTCGGCGTCCGAGCCGCGCCGGCCGCGCAGGTCGTTGTCGGTGGGCGCGCGCCACACGTCGAGCCGCGGCCCCTCCACCGGGAGCGCGCCGAGCCGCACCAGACGTCCGGTGCGCGCGTCGAAGACACCGTCCCCGAGGGTGATCCGCGCACCGTCGGCCCGGAGGGCCGGCGCGCCCGCCCCGGACCGTATCGCCGAAGGCGCCGGCGCCCCGGTGGTCAACGCCGCCTGGAACCAGGCCACTTCGTGACCGGCCGGGGCCCACGGCTCGTCCTTGGCGAGCCGCGCGCTGACGGTGAGCCACCGCTCGGCGCCTACCGCCCCGGCGTCCGCCGCCCCGCTCAGCTCGGGTGGCCAGCTCACCACGGCCGAGTCGCCCGCGGCGACGACGGGCACGGCCAGTTCGCCCTGCCCGGCCGGGACACCCTCGTCCTCCACCCGCCAGTGGAAGCGCAGCTGCCCGGTGCCGGCGAAGTCCAGGCCGTTGCGCACCGACACCGTGCGCGCGGCGGCGTCCACCCGGATCGCCACCGGCTCGACGACCTTCTTGTACTCGATCAGCCCGGGGGAGGGGGTGCGGTCCGGGAAGACCAGCCCGTCGGCCACGAAGTTGCCGTCGTGGACGACCTCGCCGAAGTCCCCGCCGTACGCGAAGAACTCCTCGCCCTCCGGGGTGCGGCGGCGGACGCCGTGGTCGATCCACTCCCAGATGAAGCCGCCCTGAAGGCGCGGGTGCTGCTCGAAGAGGCGCTGGTACTCGCTCAGGCCGCCCGGCCCGTTGCCCATCGCGTGGCCGTACTCGCAGAGGATGAAGGGGAGTGAGCGGCGGTGCTCGTCCAGCTCCGGGTCGGTCGTCGGATCCTCCGTACCGTGGCCGATCCGGTCGGTCTCGGCGTGGTCCGCGTACATCCGGCTGTAGACGTCGACGTAGCCGCTGTCCCAGTCGCCCTCGTAGTGGACCGGGCGGCCGGGGTCGCGCTGGTGCGACCAGTCGGCCATGGCCCGCAGATTGTCCCCGGTGCCCGACTCGTTGCCCAGCGACCACATGATGACGCCGGCGTGGTTCTTGTCGCGCTCGACCATGCGTCGCATCCGGTCGAGCAGCGCCTCGCGCCAGGCCGGGTCGGCGCTCGGGTTGCCGCGCCAGTCGTTGAGGTGGAAGCCGTGGGTCTCCAGGTCGCACTCGTCGACGACCCAGAGCCCCAGCTCGTCGCAGAGGTCGAGGAAGCGGCCGTCCGGCGGGTAGTGGCTGGTGCGCACCGCGTTGATGTTGTGGCGTTTCATCAGCTCGATGTCCTGGCGCATCGTCTCGACGGTCAGGGTACGGCCGGTGTCCGGGTCCCACTCGTGGCGGTTGACCCCACGCAGCAGCAGCGGCGTGCCGTTGACCCGCAGCAGGCCCCCGGAGACCGTCACCGTACGGAAACCGATCCGCAGCCGGACGCGTTCGCCCGCCGTGGTCAGCTCCGCGTCGTACAGCCGGGGCGTCTCCGCCGTCCACGGGCCGACCGGCGCCGTGGCCCGCTCGCCGACCGCGACGTCGAGTCCGAGCTCGGGCACGGTGACCCGGCCGGTGGCGTCGGCGTCCACCCGCAGGGTGCCCTCGCCGGTGAGGTGGTCGTAGTCGGCGTGGACGAAGAAGTCCCCCACACCGTCCTGCGGCCGGTGCAGCAGCGCCACCGAACGGAAGATCCCGGACATCCACCACATGTCCTGGTCCTCCAGGTAGCTGCCCGCGGACCACTGGTGGACACGTACGGCGAGCACGTTGCGCCCGGGGCGCAGCACGTCGGTCGCGTCGAACTCCGTGGGCAGCCGGCTGCCCTTGCCGTCGCCGAGCCGGACACCGTTCAGAAACACCGCGAAGGCCGAGTCGACCCCTTCGAAGCGCAGCACACCGCGGCCCGTGCCCGGCCACTCCGGCGGCAGTGTGAACTCCCGCCGGTACTCGCCGGTGGGGTTGGCGTCGGGCACGCGCGGCGGGTCGACGGGGAACGGGTAGACGACATTGGTGTACGCGGGGGTGCCGTGGCGCGGAGCGTCGGCGACGTCCCGCATCTGCCAGCTGGACGGGACGGGAAGGCGCTCCCAGCCGGTGTCGTCGTGGTCCGGCGCTTCGAAGTCCGGCGTCAGGTCGTGCAGGGAGTCCGCGAGACGGAAGCGCCAGGCGCCGTCCAGGTCCAGGGCCACGGCATCCGACCGGTACCGGGCCCGGGGGGCGAGCCGCCCCTGACCCGGATCGCGGCTTTCGACATACTTGAGGGAGGCGGGGTCGAGACGGTCGCTGAGCACGGAGAGATATCCCTTCGAGGGCGGTGCAGGGAGTCCGGCAGAAGGCGTTTTCTGTGCAGAGTAGGTGACTGATCCACGCCTCGTCGCCCCCTTCGGGCAGGGAAAATGCGTCAGGGGGGCCGAGTTGGCGTGTCCGGATCATGGACTGGGAAAGCAAACGGTTTCCATCTGGCGGGACATCCCGCTTTCCCGGCGCGGTACCTGTTAGGTACCGTAGAACCATGCCGTCACTCAACATCAGCTTCACCGACGACGAGCTCGAAGCCGTCCGCGCCGCGGCCGCCGCCGAGGGCAAGTCGCTCAAGCAGTACGTCCACGACCTGCCCCTGCGCGAGCAGCAGCGGTTGCAGTTCGTCCGCTACGCCGTCGCCTGGGGCGAGCAGCACAGGGGCGAGTTCGACGAGGCGTTCGCGGGCGAGGTGCCACCGGCTCCGCACGGCAGGCAGCAGGTGGAAGCCGCCTGATGCCCGTCCTGTACATCGATGTGGCCTGGCTTCTGGACGTACAGGAGCAGGCCGTCCCGGAGGACGTGTCCGTGGCCGACTACTCCGCGCTCGTCGCGGCCGTCGCGCGGCACAAGACCCGTATCCCGCGCCCGGCCACGAGTGAACCCGACGTGTCCTGGCGCGCCGCGGCCCTCATCCACACCCTGGTGCGGCTGGAGCCGCTGCCGTACCGCAACAGCCTGTACGCCTGCCAGGTGGCCGCCGCGTACATGCACGCCTCGGGCGAGGGCATCGATCCGCCGTACGGGGCGCTCGTCGACCTGGTGCGGGCCATCCAGTCGGGCAAGGCCAACGTCTACCAGGCCGCGGACCGGATACGGGGCTGGCGCATCTGAACCGCGCGGCGGGCGGACCCGGTCCGGTCCACCTGCCGCGCACGTGGGCAGGCCCGTCCGCCCTGCCCCCCGTGCGGGGCGGCCGGAAGCGCTGCCGGGAACGAGTACACCGCGATCACCCGCCTGTGCGAAAGCGAGTTTCGGTGGTCACGGTGCCCAAATCCGGGGCCGGAGTGCGCACGACGCACAGCCCGGCGCGGATCCGGCGCTCCGGGGCAGGCCGGCGGGTGGCGTCCTGGTCACGGCGCACGGTCCGGACCGTGGAGCGCCGGACCCCGCCGCGTGAATCACGGGCTCTCCCCCGAGAAGTGGAAGGCGTGCACGAGCTCGTGGACGCCTGAGCCGGTGGACAGCAGATCCCGCCCCAGCAACCGCTCCGCGGTGCGCAGCCGGGCCGCGACGGTCGTACGGCTGCTGCCGAGCCGCCGGGCGGTCCGCTGCGCGTCGGCGTTCGACTCGATCCAGACACGGAGTGTCTCGCGGACGCGCCGATGGCGGTCGTCCCGCAGCGGACCGAGGAACTCCGCGGCCCACGCGGCAGCCCTCCCGCCGCCGGCCGGTGGCTCCGCGCCGCCCGGCGGCGCTGGCGCGCCGACGGGTCCGCCGTCCTGGTGCAGCGCGGTGACCGCCAGGGCCAGGGCGAGCGCGGCACGCGCGCGGATGTCCCGGAGGTCGAGGCCGAGCGCGGCCTCGGAGCGTGCGAGGTGGGCGGTGACGGTGTTGCGGCTGATGCCCAGCAGGGAGGCCACCCCCGACCGGGGGAAGAACAGGGCGAGCCGGGTGGTCTCGGCGGTCAGCTCCGGCAGGGACTCCAGCGGCCGCAGCAGGGTGGACGCCCAGGCGAGTGCTTCCTCGCGTGGCAGCAGCCGCTCCAGCGGTTCCCGGCCCCGGTAACCGGCCACCCTGCCGGGGGTGTTGCCGGCCACCGCCAGGGCGTGCCGGGCCTCTTCGTACGCCTGGGCCGTCGCGCGCAGCGGGTGCGGGGCGCTGATGCCCAGGGCGTACTCCTCGGTGTCGGCGACCAGTTCGCGCAGCACGCCGCCCAGCTTCGGCGGAGCGTCCTCGTCCTCGGCGACGACGCAGATCAGATGGTCGTCGTAGACCGGGCAGCGCACCATCATGGCCCGGCCGTGATAGCCGGAGGGGTCCTGGTGGGCCTGGGCGAGCCGGTCGCGGTCGGCGGGCGCGCAGCGCAGCAGATGGACGCGGATCCGGTCGGCGCCCAGCAGTTCGGGGACCGCGCCGGTGGTCATGCGCCGGGCCAGGAGGATGTCGCCCGCCATGAGCGCCATGAAGAGGGCCACCCGCATCTGGTGGGCCTTCTCCTGGTAGCCGCGTAACACCGTGTCGGCCGCCCGGGCCCGGTGCAGCAGGGCGATGATGTGGCCGGTGTGCGAGGCGGCGGCGGCCTCCTTGCCGGTCAGCCGGTCCGCCCCGGCCAGCACGAGCACCCGGCGCGGGTCGTCGGAGCCGACCCCCTCCAGCCGTACGTGTACCGCTCCGACCTCGGTGGCCGCGGCGGCCATCCGGCCGGTGGCCAGCCGGGTGAGCACCGGTTCGAGCGCGGGCAGGATCTCCCGGGGGAAACCTGAGGTCGAAAGCTCCACCGTGTGCGCGCGGCCGACGAGGGCGACCTCCGTGCCGAGCTGCCGGTGGAGCCAGTCGACGACTCCCTGGACACCCACGTCCGGCCGCCAGGCCTGCTGACCGACCAGGTAGAGCAGTTCGTCGAGCCGGCCGGCGGGCGGGGGTGTCCCGTGCCGCGCCGCCATCAGGGCCGGCCGCCCGGGACCCGGCTCCGTATGAGCCCCGTCCGTATGAGCCGCGTCCGTACGGGACGGGTCCGTACGGGACGGTTTCCGGCGGGCGTGCTCCGTACGGACCCGGCCGGCGCGAGCCCGACGGGAGGACCTGGAGGTGCGGACCTGTCCGTCACCTCGGGCCGGCCATGCATGCGATCTCCTGCCACGACCCCCGACGGCCCCCGAAAGAGGGACAGTCTACGGCGTGGTCACCCGGTCTTCTTCACGAACTCCGTCGTGTACGTCTTCTCCAGGTCGACCTTCGCGTTCTTCAGGTTGGGGTTGAACGCCTTCAGGACCCGCTCCACGGTCTCGGGCCCGTCGGCCGGCATCACACCGTCGGTCGTGAACATCGGCAGGGTGCTCCTGATGGACTGCGCGTACAGCTCCTTGCCGCCCTGCGCGTAGTCCGCGGGCATCTTCGCCGCGATCTCCTCGGGGGAGTGCGACGCCATCCAACGGAGCGTCTTCACGAAGGCGTTGGCCAGCTTCTGCACGGTCTCCCGGTGCCCGTTCACCCAGTCGGTGTTCATGTAGAGGCTGGAGGAGGGGTACGGTCCGCCGAGCGCCTGCTTCGAACCCTCAGGTGTGCGCATGTCGATCAGGACCTTGCCGAGCTTCTTGTCCAGGATCTGCGCGACCGTCGGGTCGGTCGTCATACCGCCCTCGATGGAGCCCTGTTGCAGCGCGGAGATGAAGGTCTGTCCCGCTCCGACCGCCACGGTCGAGAACTCGTCCGTCGACACCCCGTCGTTGACCGCGAGGTACTTCGTGAGGAAGTCGGTGGACGAGCCGAGCCCGGTGACCCCGAGCTTCTTGCCCTTGAAGTCCTTGGGGGAAGTCAGCCCGGCCGCGGCCTTGTTGGAGACGACCTCGACCTCACCGGGGGCGTGCGAGAACTGCACCACCGACTCCACCTGCTTGCCCTTGACCTGGAGATCGAGCGTGTGGTCGTAGAAACCCACCACTCCCTGGACGTCGCCCGAGACGAGCGACGTCGTGGCCTGCACCCCGGCCGGCTCGGTGAGGAGCTGTACCTCGACGCCCTCCTCGGAGAAGTAGCCCAGCTTCTGGGTGAGCATCGCCGGCAGATAGATGACCTTGTCCAGGCCGCCCACCATGATCTTCACCTTGCCGCCGGAGTCTCCGGCGGAGGAGTCGCCGCCGCAGGCGGTCAGGGTGGACAGGGCGAGCAGCGCGGAGACCGCCGCCGCCGACATTCTGAGATGCGTACGCATGGTCACGTCCTTGTGAGGAGAAGTGGGAAGAAGGCCGGGCGGTGGTCAGCGCTCGGTGCCCGGCTCGGCGGGCTTCCAGCGGAAGAGGCGTTTCTCCAGGAAGGTCAGCAGCGCCTCGGCGAGCAGCGCGACGACCGCGAGGATCACCATCGCCGCGTACACGCCTGCCGCGTTGAAGGTGCCCTGCGAGGCCGAGACGAGCAGCCCGATGCCCTTGGTCGCCCCGATGTACTCACCGACGATCGCGCCGATCAGCGCGAAACCGAAGCTGACATGCAGGCTGGTGAAGATCCACGAGGTGGCGGAGGGGATCACGACCTGAAGGGTGACCTGACGGTTGCTCGCGCCGAGGATCCGCGCGTTGGCCACCAGATTGCGGTCCACCTCCCGCGCTCCCTGGAACGCGTTGAAGAAGACGGGGAAGAAGACCAGCACGACCGCCGAGGCGACCTTCGAGGCCGGGCCGAGCCCGAACCAGATGAGGAAGATCGGTGCCAGCACGATCCGTGGCAGCGCGTTGAGCACCTTGATGTACGGGCCGAGCACATCGGCGAGGAAGCGGACCCGGCCGAGCGCGATCCCCAGCACCACACCGCCGGTCACCCCGATGACCCAGCCGAGCAGCGCCTCGTACAGCGTGTACCAGATCTGTTCCCACAGGGAGCCCTGCGGTGTGCCGTGCACCGCCCACTGTGTGATCTGGTCCCAGATCTTCGACGGCATCGAGAAGTTGAAGGGATCGATGACGGCCGCCCTGGCCAGCCACTCCCACATCCCGATCAGGGCGATGAGCAGCAGGACCCGGGCCCCGTACACCAGGATCCGGCGGCTGCGCGCGGCACGCGCCCGGGCCCGGGTACGGTCGCCGCCCCCGCCCTGGTCCGTACCGGTGGCGGGCCGCACGGGGACCGCGGCGGCGGTCACGGTCTCAGGCGGCATCGGCCGCACCCCTCTCGCGGGTGATCCTGACCTCTTCGCCGAGCGACGACCAGATCTCCCGGTAGATCTCGACGAACCGGGGTTCGAGCCGTACGGACTCCACCTTGCGGGGACGCGGCAGGTCGATGGTGAAGACCTCCTTGACGGTCGCAGGACCGGCCGTCATGACCACGACCTTGTCGGCGAGGGCGATGGACTCCTCCAGGTCGTGCGTGACGAAGACGACGGAGGCGCCCGTCCCGGCCCACAGCTCCAGCAGCTCGTCGGACATCAGCGCGCGGGTCTGCACGTCGAGCGCCGAGAACGGCTCGTCCATGAGGAGGAGTTCGGGATCGTTGACGAAGGTCGCCGCGAGTGCCACGCGCTTGCGCTGGCCGCCCGAGAGCTGGTGCGGATAGCGGTCCTCGAAGGACGAGAGCCCGACCCGGGCGAGCCATTCGCGGGCCCGTTCCCTGGCCTCCGCCTTGGGCGTCCCCCGGAAGCGGGGGCCCGCCATCACATTGGACAGGACGGTGCGCCAGGGGAACACCGCGTCCTGCTGGAAGACGAATCCGATCTTGTCGCCGATGCCGTCGACCGGTTCACCGGCCACCAGCACCTCGCCCTCGGTGGGCTCCTCCAGACCGCTGACCAGGGTCAGCGTGGTCGATTTCCCGCATCCGGTGGGGCCGACCACGGCGACGAACTCGCCGCGGCCGACCGTCAGATCCAGATCCCTGACGGCGGTGTGAAGCGTTCCCGACGGGGTCCGGAACGCCTTGCTCGCTCCCCGCAGCTCGATGGCCGGGCTCGTGTGACTGCTCATGGCCGGGAGGCTAGGAGTGACCCGGACCACAGCGGCAGTCTTGTGGGCGCAACCCGTCGTTGTGCGCGCAAACGGCGTTCTGCTCATTCTGCTCAGGCCGTGACGACAAAAGAGGCGCACAGGGCTGGGCAGCGGCTCCCCGTCGGCTTACGTTGCGTTCACCACGGTGTCGCGCGGAGATGTGCGTCCCCGTGGAGGAACGGATCGACGGGCAGGCCGGCAGGCGGACCGACGGACAGGGAACCGGCCGGCGGGCCCGACACGGAGGAGGACATATGCGTGTGCGCTGGCCCCGCCGCGTCTTCGCCCAGGTACTGGTGGCGCAACTGGCGCTCACCACCGGGGTGATGGTTCTCGCCACCTGCCTCTTCCTGGCCCCTCTCGGCTCCGAACTGGACGACGAGGCGATGCACCGCGCCCTCGCCATCGCCCAGACCACCGCCGCCGATCCCGACATCGCCCGGGAAGTGCTCACCACCGCGCCGAGCGACCGGGGCCCGGTGCAGGCCGAGGCCGAGCAGATCCGGCTGGCCACCGACGCGCTCTACGTCGTGGTGATGGACACGCGCGGTGTGCGCTGGTCCCACACCAACACCGCCGAGATCGGCCGGCACGTCTCCACCGACCCCAGCGTGGCGCTCTCCGGCCGTGAGATCCGGCAGATCGACGACGGCACCCTGGGCCGGTCCGCCCGCGCCAAGGTTCCGCTCCTCGGCCCCGGCGGACGGATCGTCGGCGCCGTCTCCGTCGGCATCGCGTACGCCAGTGTGCGCGAACGGCTGCTCGACGCCGTACCGGCCCTGCTGCTCTGCGCGGGCGCGGCGCTCGCCGTCGGGGCGCTCGCCGCGTACGGGGTCTCCCGCAGGCTGCGCCGCCGAACCCATGGGGTCGCCTTCGCCGACATCTCCGCCCTCCTCGACGAGCGCGAGGCGATGCTGCACGGCGTACGGGAGGGGGTCGTCGCCTGTGACCGGTACGGCAGGATCCGCCTGGCCAACGACGAGGCGGGCCGGCTGCTGGGGCTCGGCGCGGACGCCACCGGACGGCCCCTGGACGAGGTCCTGCCGCCCGGCCGGACCACGGACGTCCTGGCGGGACGCGTGACGGGTACCGATCTGCTGACCGTGAGCGGCAGCCGGGTCCTGGTCGCCAACCGGATGCCGACCCGGGACGGTGGCGCCGTGGTCACCCTGCGCGACCGCACCGAGCTGGAACAGCTCGGCCGTGAACTCGACAGCACCCAAGGCCTGCTGGACGCGCTACGGGCGCAGGACCACGAACACGCCAACCGGCTGCACACCGTGCTCGGACTCCTCGAACTGGGCCGGCACGAGATGGCCGCCGCCTTCGTCGCCGAGATCGCCGACACCCACCGCTCCTCCGCGGAACAGATCGCGGAACGCGTGTACGACCCCCTGCTGTCGGCGCTGCTCGTCGGCAAGGCGGCCGTCGCCGCCGAGCGCGGTGTGTCCCTGCGGGTCTCCGCCGCCACCCTGCTGCACGACCGGGTGGTCGACCCGCGCGACCTGGTGACCGTCCTGGGCAACCTCATCGACAACGCGCTCGACGCCGTCGCCGGGCACCGTGACGCCGCACCACCCGGTGACGGGCCCGGGGGCGGCCCGGGTGAGGGAACCCGCGCCACAGGGGCCGGTGGGAGCCGCGCCGAACTCTTCGTGGAGGTCGAGCTGCGGGCCGAACACACCACCGCCGTCCTCCGCGTCGCCGACACCGGACCCGGCGTACCGCCCGCCCTGCGCGACCGGATCTTCGCCGAGGGCTGGTCCACCAAGCACCCGGCCCGCCCGCCGCTCCCGGCCGGTCCGGACCACCCGTCGCCGGGGGAGGCGGGCCCGGTCGCCTTCCACCGGGGCAGAGGGCTCGGCCTGGCCCTGGTGCGCCGGCTCGCCCAGCGGTACGGCGGGATGGCCCGGGTCACCGCGCGGGCGGGCGGGGGCGCGGTCTTCACCGTCGTCCTGCCGGAGGCGCTCGCTCCGGCCGCCGCGGCCGGGGACGACGCGGCGGGGGACGACATCGCCGGGGACGCGTTCCCCGAGCGTCAGCTCATGGCCGCAGGGGAGCCCCAGTGATCGATGTCCTCGTCGTGGACGACGACTTCCGCGTCGCCGAGATCAACGCCGCGTACGTGGCCCAGGTTCCCGGTTTCCGGGTCAGGGCCCGCGCCCATACCGCCGCCCAGGCGCTGGCCACCCTGGAACGCGACCATGTCGATCTGGTACTGCTCGACCACTATCTGCCGGACGAGACGGGCCTGACCCTGGTGCGCCGGATGCGGCAGCTCGGCCACACCGCCGATGTGATCATGGTGACGGCGGCCCGCGACGTGGCCACCGTGCGGGCCGCGATGCGCTACGGCGCGCTCCAGTACGTCGTCAAGCCGTTCAGCTTCTCCGGACTCAGCGCCAAGCTCGACGGGTACGCGGCCCTGCGCCGTACCCTCGACGGCGTCGGCGGCCGGGGCGAGGCGGGCCAGGAGCAGGTGGACCGTATCTTCGGTGCCTTCAAGACGGCGGACGCCCCGCGCTCCGAACTGCCCAAGGGGCACTCGGCGGCGACGGTCGGCCTGATCCGCCGGGTCCTGGGCGGGGCCGGCCGGCCGCTCTCCGCGCACGAGGTGGCCGAGCGCACCGGGGTCAGCCGCTCCACGGCGCAGCGCTATCTGAAGTATCTGGAGAGCACCGGCCACATCAGTCTCACCCTGAAGTACGGCGACACCGGACGCCCGGAGCACCGTTACGCCTGGGCGCCGGTGCCCTGACAGCCCCCGGCGGCCCGCGTCCGTCCCCCGGCCCTGGGCGGCCGGAGGGCGAACGAGGCCCGCGCCGGGCTCAGTTGACGTACACGCTCGGACTGCCGGACTGGCTCGTGTCCTTGACCGGGCCGTACTTGGCGGAGAAGTAGCTGGCGGCCGGGCAGGTGATGGGCCCCGACGACCGGCTGAACAACTGGTTCGCGAACGTGATGGAGTTGTCGGTGTTGGACGTCGTGCCGTTCAGCCCCGTCGAGGTGTAGACGCAGGTAGTGGTGCCGAGGATGGTGCTGAGCTTGACCGTCGTCTGCACCACGCCGGCGCTCCCGGCGGCCACCGTGAGCGCGCCGCCGGAGGCGACGGAGGTGGTGAACGGCAGGTGCTCGACCGTGATGCTCTGCACCCCGGTCGTGCCGAGGATGTTGCTGGTGCACCCGCCGAAGGTGTGCGCGGTGAGTGACTCGGTGGCGGTGCCGGGGGCGGCCGGATTCCCGGTGACCGCCACGGTGAACTGCGAGGCGGTGCAGGTGATCCCGGTCGTGCCGCCGGAGGTGGTACGGATCGCCACGGTCGTCCCGGAGCTGAGCGAGGACGTGAGCACATCGCCCACGGCGACGGCGGAACCGGCCGCGCTGCCGTAGGTGAGCACATTGCCCGCCTCGGCCGTGGTCCCGGCGGCGGAGGCCGGGCCCATGGCGAGGAGGGCGGCCACGGTGGTGAGGCCGGCGACGGAGAGAAGAGTGCGTTGTGCGCGCATGCGAAGTCCCTTTCGCGAGTGGCGAGTTGAGAAAAGTGGCGCGAAGGCGTGCCCGGACGGGGCGGCGGGGTGCGGTTTTTGCCGTACGCCCCGCCGCGGCTCGGCCACGGGGCGCACACACGGGACGGATCCGGCCGTGCGGGGCCGGGTGCGCGCCGCGCGGCGGTGACGGAGCGGAAGGAGGGTGCTCCAGGACGGAGAGGGCGGAGCGAGGAGGGCGGAACGGGCCCAGCGCCATGGACCTGTTCCCGTGCCGGGGACGAGCGCGGCACAGAAGGAAACCCAAGAGCGTTGTAGACCTGTCCGGTGGACCGAGTCAAGGCCCCGAGAGGGAAGTCGCCGAGTAAAGTTACCCACGGTACTCTGACGTCAGCGCGGTTTTCGGGTGCGTCGGCCGACGTCCCGCCAGGGTGCCGGCGGGGGCGCGCGAGCGCGCCGCGCTCCCCTGCACACACGAACAACACCCAATTTTCACAAGGCTGTTGACCCCGACGATACCTGGGAGTAACTTCACCTCGACTCCCATGGCCGCGCCGTCGCCACCTCCGGGAAACCCTGTCGGCGCCGGGAGCCGTCCGCGCCAGGACCCCGCCGCGCAAGCTCGTTCCGGTCACCACACCTTCAGGAGCAGCTCATGGCCACGTCCGAAGTCACCGGCGGTGAAACGCCCGAGAGAGCCGAACGGCGGGGAAGGGTACGGCTGCGCCGGGCCGCCGTCATGGGCGTGCCGGCGTTCGCGGTGGCCGCCGCGCTCGTCGTCCTCACCGCCCAGGGCGCCATCGCCGCGCAGTTCGCCATTTCCGGCATGCCCTTCGTGGTCACCGCCGACCGTCTGGACGCCGAGGGCTTCGAGCAGTTCGGTGCGCTGGACAGCATGGCGGAGGGCAGTCCCAACGCCGGCGACACCGGCGGACAGGTGCTGGTCGTGGTCTCCGCCATCAAGAAGGCCAAGCTGACCAAGTTGTGCCAGAGCGTCGAACTCGGCGGTACGTACCTGCACATCACCGCGGGCGACAAGGGCACCCCGGTGTCCGCCACGGCCCTGACCACCGACTCGACCGAACTCAGCGGAAAGCAGGCGGACTTCGACAACATCGAGATCGGCGGGGACGCCAGCACCTTCACCAAGGCGGGCGTCAAGGGGCCGCTCGGCGTCTTCGGCCAGCAGGCCGACAACGTCGTCATCACCAACCTGCGGCAGACCAACTACGCCACCACGGCCGCCCGGTTCACCCTGCCCAACCTGCATCTCGACTTCAGCTCGAAGGGCTGCTGAACGTGGTTCCGCCCGAAGCGGGCCCCCCGGCCGGGACCACCGTCCCGGCCGGGGGGCGCAGCCGTCGGCGGTCCTTCGCCACCTGGCGCAGACGCCGCCCCTTCTGGGGCGGACTCCTGCTGCTGCTCGGCGGGGGTGAGATCCTGCTGACGGAACAGGCGTCCATCTCCGTCGTCCTCCAGGCGGGCGCGGGCGGCGTCGCCGCGTACGTCCTCCCGCTGATCATGGCGGTGTGCGGGCTGCTGCTGATCCTCAACCCCGCCCAGCGGCTCTTCTACTCCGTCATCGGGGTGCTGACCTCGCTCGGCTCCTGGGTCACCTCGAACCTCGGCGGGTTCTTCGTCGGTCTGCTCCTCGGTGTCATCGGCAGCTCCATGGCCTTCGGCTGGCTGCCCGACCAGGAGCCGCGCCGCCGGCGCCGCCTCCGCCGGCGCGCCGCCGCTGCTCCCGCCGCCGCGGCGGGCCGGCCCGCGTCCTGACCGGCGGGCGGAGCACCGTACCCCGGGAGCCCCCTCCACGTCTCCGGCACCCTGTCACCACCCGCGCACGCGTGGCCCCGAGCGGGCCCGGCCCCTTCCGGCCGGGCCCGCTCTTCCGTGCGCGGCGCTCACGGGCAGGGGGCGGGGGGAAGGGTGCCGGTGACGACGTGGAGGTGCGGAGTGTCGAAGCGCTTCGATCGTACTATGGACAGTTCATTGGCGTGCCAACTACTCTCGAAGGCGGTGTTGTTGAAGCGCTTCACCCCCACAACGGCCCGTCTTGGAGAGCTGAATGGTCACCCTCGCCGATGTAGCTCAGCACGCCGGAGTCTCCGCCAGCACGGTGAGCTATGTCCTCAGCGGCAAGCGGTCCATATCCGTCACCACACGGGAGCGTGTCGAGCGCAGCATCGAACAACTCGGCTACCACCCCAACGCGGGGGCCCGCGCCCTGGCCAGCAGCCGGTCCAACATCATCGCTCTGATGATGCCGCTGCGCACCGACATGTATGTGCCGGTGATGATGGAGATCGCCCTCGCCGTCGCCACCACGGCGCGCACGTTCGGGTACGACGTGCTCCTGTTCACCGGCGAGGAGGGTCCGGCCGCGGTGCGCCGCGTCGAGGGCAGCGCCCTCGCCGACGCGATGATCCTGATGGACGTGGAGCTGCACGACGCCCGGCTGCCGCCGCTGCGCGAGGCGCACCGCCCCGCCGTGCTGATCGGGCTGCCCACCGACACCGCGGGACTGAGCTGCGTCGACCTGGACTTCGCCGCCGCGGGCGCCCTCTGTGCGGAGCACCTCGCCGGGCTCGGTCACCGGGAGATAGCGGTCATCGGCGAGGCCCCGGGCTTCTACGAACGGCTCACCGGCTTCGCCGAACGCACCCTGAGCGGAGTGGCGGAGCGCGGCAGGGAGCTGGGCCTGCGGGTGCTGCACCGCCCCTGCGAGGGCAGTTACGCGGCGGTCTCCGCCACCGTCGGCCGGATCTTCGACGAACGCCCCGGCACGACCGCCTTCATCGTCCAGAACGAGGCCGCCACCGATCCGCTGCTCGCCCTGCTGCGCCAGCAGCGCCGCGCGGTGCCCGAGGACGTCTCGGTGGTCGCCATCTGCCCCGACCAGGTCGCCGTGCACGCCTCGGTCCCGCTGACCTCCGTCGCCGTTCCGGCGCAGGAGATGGGGCGCCGCGCGGTCGAACAGGTCGTCGCGAAGCTCGCCGGGCGTGGCACGGACGAGGTCGTGCTGATCAGGCCGGAGCTGACCGTACGGGAGAGCGCGGGTCCCCGGGTGGCGCCCGGGAACCCACGCTGACGGATGACGCGGTGTCAGCTCCCGCTGACCGAGAAGCTGTTCGTGGTGAAGTCCAGACCACCGGAGGACGAGGTGATCTCGTACCCGAACTGGACGTCACCGACGGTCACATTGCCCCACCATCCCTTGGTGTCCTTGATCCACTTGAGGATCGGCAGGACGTCGACCGTCCCGGAGGTGGAGTTCGAGGTGCGCAGGAACGAGAACACCTCGTTGGCGCCGTTGGACCCCTTGTAGACCGTCCAGGAGTGGCCGCCGAGCGTGAGCGTGCCCTGCGAGGTGCCGAGCGGGCCCACCGCGCCGCGGTAGTTCATCCAGAGCATGATCTCGTACTTGTAGCTGCTGTCCCAGATGTCGTACGAGGTGTTGTAGGCACCCGACGACGGCACGGTGACGTTGTAGCTGCTGCGCAGGGAGGAGAGCGAGTTGAGCGGCTTCCCGATCACCTTCTTGGCGTTGGGGTACGACTTGATGCCGCCGGTGTTGGGGTGGTTGGCCCACACGCCCCAGTTGGACGAGGAGTTGGCCCAGATGGTCTGGGGGCCGGTGCCCGAACCCCAGATGTTGTTGTAGAGCGTGTAGCCGTCGGACGTCGTGTAGTTGCCCCACTGGTCCGACGAGGACCAGATCGCCGCCTGCGCGGGTGCGGCGGCGAAGCCGACGAGCGCGGCGAACGCGACCACCGGGGCGAGCAGCAGTCGTTTCCAGATACGCGGTGCCATGGTGTCCCTTCCATGGGTGGGGGAAGTACCGCGGCCCCGGGGCGGAGCCGCGGCCTCGCCGGCCGGTGAGGCCCGTGGAGCACGGAGGACCGTGGGGGTGCCGGCGAAGGTCCGGGTGCGGTGCGGTGCGTGGCCGGTGCGGTTCTGGTGCGGTACGAGCGGGCCCTACGGCCGGAGCGGGCGCAGGGCGGCGACGCCGAAGCGTTCCAGCTCGACCGCCCCGTCCACGGGCCGGTCGCCGAGCACCTCGTGATGGCGGCCGTCGACCGGGACGGTGACGCTCTTCCCGCCGTGGTTGAGCAGAAAGAGCAGTTCGCCGCGGCGCACCGCCTCCACGTCCTCGGGCAGCCCCGCCAGCGTGGGGGAGAGCCCGGCGCCCTCCGCCACCCGCGCCAGCAGCGCGCGCAGGGCCGCCGGCTCGGGGAGCGTCGAGACGTACCAGGCCCTGCCCCGGCGGACGACGGCCGGCAGCCCGGCCAGCTCCCCGCCGCGGTACGAGGCGACGGCCTCGCCCGTCGACAGCTCCAGCTCCTCCGACCAGAGGCCCGCGCGGAACCCGTCGCACTCCACGCTCTCGTCCGCGTCGAGCGGCCACCACTCGTGGAGCGTGCCGATGCCCAGCAGTTCGCGCAGCCGGGCGTCCATGCCGCCGGGCCGCACCCGGTCGTCCTCGTCGGCGATCCCGGTGAGGAAGCCGCACACCAGGGTGCCACCGCCCGCGACATAGCCGGTCAGGTTGTCGATCGCGGTGTCGTCGAGCAGATAGAGGTGCGGGACGACGACCAGCCGGTACGCGCTCAGATCGTGGTCGGGGCGGGCGAAGTCGGTGGGCAGGTTCGACTCCCACAGGGCATGGTGCCAGGCCCGTACGATCCGCGGGTGGTCGACGTGGGTGGAGAGCCGTCCGTCCTGCTGGTCCGCCCACCAGGAGTCCCAGTCGTGCAGGACGGCGATCCCGGCCGCCGGCCGGGTGCCCGCCACCTCCGGTCCGAGCAGCGCGAGATCCGCGCCGATCCGCTTGATCTCACGGAAGGTGCGCCCGCTCTCGCCCGCGTGGCCGAGCATGCCCGAGTGGAACTTCTCGGCGCCCTGCCGTGACTGGCGCCACTGGAAGTAGCAGATCGCGTCGGCCCCCCGGGCCACGGACTGGAGCGACCAGAGCCGGTTCAGCCCGTACGGCTTGGGATGGTTGACACCACGCCAGTTGACGGAGCCCGCCGCCTGCTCCATCAGCGCCCACGGGCCCCGCGCCTGGGAGCGCGTCATGTCGCCGATCATCGCGTTCAGCTGACCGCCCTCGGGGTCCTTGGGGTCCGGATAGATGTCGACCGAGACGACATCCTCGTGCTCCGCCCACTTCCAGGCGTCCTGGCCGATCCAGAACGGCATGAAGTTGGTGGTGACCGGGACGGCCGGGGTGTGGCGCCGGACGATGTCACGCTCGGCGACGTAACACTCCAGCAGCGCGTCGGAGGTGAAGCGCCGGAAGTCCAGGGCCTGCCCGGGGTTCTTCATGTACTGGGCGCGCCGGGGCGGGATGATCTCCTCCCAGGAGTCGTACCCCTGACTCCAGAAGGCCGTTCCCCAGGCTTCGTTGAGGGCGTCGAGGCCGCCGTACCTGGTCCGCAGCCAGGACCGGAAGTGCTGGGCCGTCCCGTCGCACCAGCAGTGTGTGCAGTACTCGTTGTTGATGTGCCACATGCGCAGCGCCGGGTGGCCCCCGTACCGCTCAGCCAGATCCTCGGTGAGGGCGGCGGCGTACGCGCGGTAGACGGAGGAGCTGGCGCAGAACTGCTGGCGCGAGCCCCACCACACGGTCCTGCCGTCCTCGTCGCGCGGCAGTGTCTCCGGGTGGCGGGCGCCCATCCACGGCGGTGGCGAGGCGGTCGGGGTCGCCAGGACCACGCCGATGCCGTTGCCGTCCATGAGATCCATCAGCCGGTCCAGCCAGCCGAAGTTCCTCGCCCCCGGGCGCGGTTCGAGTTTCGCCCAGGAGAAGACGCCCAGGGTGACGGAGTTGACCCCGGCCTCCTTCATCAGCCGGGCGTCCTCGAACCAGGTCTCCTCGGGCCACTGTTCGGGGTTGTAGTCACCGCCGAACAGCACCCGGCCACGCGTGGAGTCGTTCAGGGAAGGCATCAGGCGGGGTCTCCGTACTGGATGCCACGGCCGTTGGTGCCGAGATAGACACGGCCGTGGACACGGGGGTCGCCGGTGATCGTCTCGCCGGTCCACCCCCACTGGTGTGCGTCGTCGTTGATCCGGATCCAGGTGGCGCCGGTGTCGTCGGAGCGGTACACACCGACGAAGTTCTCCGTCGCGCCGGTCTGGAAGACGGCGGGGTACGAGGCGCCGGCGGCCGCCCTGCCGAACCCGAGGGCGTACGAGCCCCAGCAGCTCGTCAGCTTGGTGAAGGCCGTACCGCCGTCGGTGGACCGGTACAGGCCGTTCCACTTGGCGGAGAGCCAGAGGTCGCCGGTCCTGCCCGGCGCCGCCGCGATCCGGAACTGGACGTCCCCCGAGGGCAGCCCCGACGCGCCCTTCACGAAGGTCACGCCGCCGTCCGTGGACCGGTACACCGCGCCGCCGTCGGTGTCGTACACGTAGAACCGCCGGGGGTCCACCGGGTCCGCGACCGGCACCGCGCCCTTGGGGAACGTGGTCACCTCGCTCCAGGCCGCGCCGTTGTTCGTGGAGCGGAAACCGGGGTGCTTCGTACCGTCCCAGTGGACGAACGACCACAGCAGGGTGGCGCCGTCGGCGCTCACCGCGATCGGCCCCGGCGCGGTCGACGCGATCGCGGGCTGCGCAGCGAACGGCGTCCAGCTCCGCCCGCCGTCGTTCGAGCAGGCCCCGTTGCCCGCGTCGCCCCAGCCGGCCCGTACCACGTACGTGGGCTTCAGTGGGGCGAGCGCCAGCCCGGTGGCCGAGCCGAAGACCGGGTTCGCGGCCATGCCCCGGGACGGGGAGGCGGTCAGCGAGTCGTGGTACATCACCCCGATGTCCCCGAGGCCGCTCAGCAGCGGGGCCGTCCCGGTGGGCGGCGAGATGAGCTGCCGCACCGCCGACTCCTCCAGACCGCGGATCTGCGGCGCCCAGCGCACCAGGTCGCGGGTCCCGTACAACGTCGCCCCCGTCCCGAACACCAGATGCCTGGAGTCGTACGGGTCGAGTGCGACGGCCTGGATCCACCAGCCGAACTTCGGTGCGGAACCACCCCAGTTGAGGTACGGGGTCTCCCGTACGTCCAGGACCGCCGCCTCCTTGAGCGAGGTCCAGTTCCGTCCTCCGTCGGTGGAGCGGAACAGGGTGTCCACCGGTCCCCAGCGGTTGTTGGTGGAGACGACGACCGTACCGGCGACCCGGGCGTCCACGGTCACACCGCCGTAGCCGAAGGCATCACTCGCGGTGGGCCTGACCGGGGTCACGTCCGTCCAGGCGCCGGTGGCGGTGTCGAACCGGCGGACCGAGCCGTCGGTCTGGTTGTTGGGTCCCGGGGTGTTGGCGTACGTGACGAACAGGGCGCGGGTGCCTGTGTCGTACGCCGCCCGGACCGGCACCTGCGCCGACGGGCCGGACGGCTGGCCCGGTACGGCCTCCCAGGTCACCCCGTCGCTCGTACGGTAGAGGGCGCTGCCGCCGTCGCCCCACCCCGCGTACACCACCCGCCCGGCGGCCACCAGCAGGGTGATGCCCTGACCGGCGGCGTTCGGGGCGGGCGGGAAGGCGGCGGCGGACCAGGTCGCGCCCCGGTCGGTCGATCTGAGAAGTCCGTTGTGGCGGGTTCCGAGGTAGAGGGTGTCGCTGTTCAGCGGCGAGACGAGCAGTCGCTCACCGGTGCCGCGCCCGTCCTCGTTGGCGCCGAGCTTCACGGAGAGATCGCTGCGGCTCCATGTCGCCCCCCGGTCCGTGGAGCGCAGCACGGCGCCGTTGCCCGCCCAGGACTGCGCGTAGGCGCCGAGCGCGAGATAGACCCGGTCGGGCTGGGCCGGATCGACGGCGACCGCCTCGACACCGAGCAGGTTGTAGTCGTCCCACCCGAGATGGTCGGTGAGCGCGGTCCAGGCAGCGGTCGCGTCGTCCCAGCGGTAGGCCCCGCCGATGTCGGTACGGGCGTACGCGAGCCCCTTGACCGCCGGGTGGAAGAGCACACCGGTGACGAACCCGGTGCCGCCGATGGCCGCGGTGCGCCAGCGGTACGCCTGCGCGGCGGCCACCGGTCCGTCCTCACCCCGCGCGGCGGCCCGTACGGCGCCGGGCCGGGGCGCGGCGGTCGCCGCGGACGCGCCGGTCAGGGCGAGCGCCACGGCGGCGGCGGACGCGGTGGCGAGCACGGTACGTCTGCTGTGTCCCTCGTGCGGCTCGGACATGACGTCACCTTCCGTCGGTGGGGGAGTGGACGAGCGGGGGTGCTGTGCTGTCGGACGAGCGGCGGTGCTGCGCTTGTTGTGCGCGGGCACGGGGCGGCCGGGCCGCGGTCAGCCCTTGACGGCGCCCGTGAGCATGCCCTTCCTGAAGTGCTTCTGGACGAACGGCGAGGCGACCGCGACGGGGAGCAGCGCCAGCACCATGACCGCCATCTGCACCGAGAGCGGCGAGAGCTGCCCTGTCTTGATCTGCTGGCCGAGTCCCGTCGGCGGCTCCTGCTTCTGGACGAGCTGGATCATCACGTTCTGCAGCGGCATCATGTCCTGATCGGTCAGGTAGATCGACGCGTTGAACCAGGCGCTCCAGTAACCGACCGCGTAGAACAGCGCGATGACCGCGATGACGGCACGCGAGAGCGGCATGACGATCTGCCAGAGGATCCGCAGATCGCCCGCGCCGTCGATGCGCGCGCTGTCCATCAGCTCCGGGGAGATGTTCATGAAGAACGAGCGCAGCACCAGGATGTTGAACACGCTCACCGCGCTCGGCAGGATCAGCGCCAGATAGGTGTCGGTCAGCCCCAGCGACTGCACCAGCAGATACGTGGGGATCAGACCGGCACCGAAGAACAGGGTGGCGAGCAGGGTCATCAGGATCCAGCGGTGCCCGAGCGAGTTCGTACGGACGAGCCCGTACGCGCACAGGACGGACACCGTCATGCTGAACAGCGTGCCCACCAGGGTCACGCCGAGGCTGACCAGGGCGGCGCGCTGCACCTGGCCGCCGCCGAGCAGTTCCTGGTAGGCGACGAAGGTGAGGTCCTTGGGGATCACCACCAGTCCGCCGGTCTCGGTGATGGTGTCCCGGGAGGACAGGCTGGTGACGATCACGATCCACAGCGGGAAGAGGATCGCGAAGCAGGCGGCGGTGAGCGCGATCCCCTTGCCCGCGAGGCCCGCCCTGGTCGGCTCCTCCTCCCACACGGGGCGCGGCGGCGCGGCCCAGCGGCCCGGCGGGCGCGGCGCCCCGCCGCCCGCACCGGAGGGGCCGGGGCCGCCGTCGGCGGTGCGCGCGGCGGGGCCGCCACCGGTGTCGGTGTCGGTGGGACTCACTTCTTGTACACCCCCTGCTCACCCATGAGATGGGCGACCTTGTTGGCCGTGAGGACCAGCCCGAGCCCGATGACGCCCTTGATCAGGCCGGCCGCCGCCGCGTAGCCGAAGTCCTGGTTCCTGATGCCCGACCACCACACGAAGGTGTCCAGCACCTCCGCCGCGTCCCGCCCCACGGCGTCCCGCTGGAGCAGGATCTGCTCGAAGCCGACGGTCAGCGCGTCGCCCACCCGCAGCACCAGCAGCAGGGCGATCACCGGGCGCAGCGCGGGCAGGGTGACATGCCACATCCGCCGCCGGCGGCCCGCGCCGTCCATGGCCGCCGCCTCGTACAGCTCGTGGTTGACGGAGGCGAGGGCCGCGAGGAAGACGATGATGCCCCACCCGGCGTCCTTCCAGACGCCCTCGGCCGTCACCAGGAACTTGAAGATGCCCGGGTCGGTCATCAGGTCGAACCCCTCGACGCCGTGCTGCCGCAGGGTCTGCGCGATGATCCCCGCGCCGCCGAAGATCTGCTGGAAGACGGTGACGACCAGCACCCAGGAGAAGAAGTGGGGGAGGTACATGACGGCCTGCGCGACCGCCCGTACCCGGGGCCTGATCACACTGTTGATGAGCAGCGCCAGCACGATGGGGAGGGGGAAGTAGAGCACGAGCTGGAGGAGGAACAGGACGAGGGTGTTCCGCGCAGCCGCCCAGAACGCGGAGTCCGAGAAGATCCGCTGGAACTGATCGAAGCCGACCCAGGGGCTCTGGACCATGGCGACGAAGCCGTTGTCGCTGAGATACGGGTCGTAGTCCTGGAAGGCGACGACATTACCGAGGATCGGTATGTAGTTGAAGACCAGCACCAGCAGCAGCGCCGGCAGGGTCATCAGGATGAGGGTCCGGTCCCGGCGCAACCGGATCCGCCACCCGAGCTTCGGCTCCTTCCCGTTCCCCTTCTCCCGGCCCGGCTTCCTGCCCGACGCCCCGGGCAGGGCCCGCGCCCGCGGGGCGCCCGCCGCTTCTGCCGTCCGGTCCTGATCGCCGTCCTCGGCGGGCGGCGCGTCCGGCGCTGCGCTGTGCGACACGTTGGACTCCTCGCTTCGTGTGCGTCAGTTCGCGGCCGAGCCGGACGTGTCGTGCAGCTTCTTGTACCAGTCGCGCAGCTCGTCCCCGCCCTGGCTCTTCCACTCGGAGACGGCCTGCTGCATGTCCCCGACCTTCTTACGGCCGCGGACGATGTCGTCCTCCAGCTGTTCGAAGTTGTCCGCGAGGTTGGTCCAGCGGTTGGGCTCGGTGATGGTCAGCCCGTAGAAGGAGGTCTTCCTGGTGAAGGCGCCCATCCGCTGCTGCCACTCCACCTGCGCCCTGGCGATGTCGGCACGGTCCGGGTGGGCGATGTACGGGGCCGGGTCACCGGTGTAGTCGAAGGCGCCGACGACATCGGTGTTGCCCTGATCGTTCTTGACCGGCAGCCCGTCCTTCACCGTGTAGTGGGTGCCCTCGACGCCGTAGTCGGTGAGCATCCGCTCCTTGGTGCCGTACGGCGCGGCGGTGAAGTTGGAGACGGCCAGCACGTCCCTGATCAGCTCCTGGGACGAGCCCTTCTTCACGAAGGCCCAGATGCTCGCGGGCTGCACGGCGTAGAGCCGCGGATCCCCGCCGTCGTGGCCGAAGATGTCCAGCGCGCCCATCTCGAACTCGGCCCTGGTCTTGCCGGTCTGCTCCACGGACTTGGCGTACCAGTGCGACAGGTCCTGGTTGTAGATCAGCACCTGGCCCGAGGTGAACCGGATGCTCCCGTCACCCTGTACGGCCTTGGCGTCCGGGTGGACGACATTGGCCGCGTACAGCTTCCTCGTCCACTCCAGGGCTTCGAGGTACTCGGGCGTCTCGATCCGGTTCACGAGCTTGCCGTCGACCAGGTCCCACCACAGCGCCTTGTCGCTGCCCGACAGCACGCCGAACACGTTGAAGGCGGTCCACTTCATGTCGTCGCAGGCCCACACCTTCGACCTGGCGCTCGTGATGTCCTTGGCGAGGGCGAGGAACTCGTCCGCCGTCGTGGGGAGTTCGTAGCCCTCCTTGTCGAAGATGTCCTTGCGGTAGAAGGGCGCGATGTTCACGACGTACGAAGCCGGCATCGGGATGCCGCGCAGCGCGCCGCCGAAGATCGAACGCTGCCACGCGTCGGTCGGGACGGCCGCGAGGTGGGGGAAGTCCTTGACCTTGTCACCCGAGAGATACGGGCCGAGATCCTCGAACTTGGCGTTGACGGCGCCGGGGATCTTCCCGGTCAGGTTCCAGCCGGGCAGGATCACCATGTCGGGGATGTCGCTGGAGGCGAGCACCGCGCCGAGCTTCTCGTCGTAGGTGTTGCCGTCCTGGTTCTGCCAGACCGTCTTGACCCCGATCGCCTCGTTCATCGCCTTGTAGTAGGCGTTCGAACCGGCCGGAGGCGTGCCCCAGAACGGGGACATGATCCTGATGGTGCTCCCTTTGCCGAGCTTCTCCGGGAGGGAGGCCGTCAGCTCGGCCGTGGGGATGACCTGGGTGAACCCCGCCGAAGACCCGTTCTTCGACGGGATGTCCGGCGGGACGGCACTCTGCGCCACGAAGGCCGGAAGGATCTTCTGCGCGTCCTTCCCGGAGGTGGTGCCCTCCTTCTTCCCGCTCTGCCCGCCGCCACAGGCGCTGAGCAGCGGTGCCCCGCCGGCCACCGCGGCGGCGGCGACCGCCGTGGAGGCGAGGAAGCTTCTCCGGCTGGGGGCGGAGGAGGACTTCGGCGTCATTGCGTCAACCCTTCGTGGTGCGCCGGAACACCCGGCGGAGGGTCGCCGGTCGGCTGCGAGGTCCTACGTGGAACGGGCGTGAGCGGTGTGTCCGGCCGATCCGAAGCGGTGGGGCGCGAGCGGGCCGTCCCGCGGGCCGGCCAGGAACTGTCGAAACTGTCGAAGCGCTTCGATGTTGCTGCGAGGTTAAATCAACGTCCCGAGGGGCACAAGAGCCGATCCCAAGATTCCTTGACGACGCGTCATGTCTTATCAACAGGGCCAGGAACAGAGCGTGTTGCCGATCCCCGGAGATCCCGGACCGTCGCCGGAGCACGCCTTGACACGCGGCGACGGGACTCGGAGCATCGAAGCGCTTCGAAAGTCCGTCAACCCGAGAGCCAGCCTCGAACACCGCCAAGGGGAAACGCCCGTGACGCCAGACCAGCCGCCCTTCCGTGACCCGTGGTCGCCCCGCGCCGCACGCGTCGACGACCTCCTCGGCCGGCTCACCCCCGACGAGAAGACCGCCCTGCTGCACCAGTACGCGCCGGCGGTGGAGCGCCTGGGCGTCGCGGCCTTCCGCACCGGACAGGAGGCGCTGCACGGGGTGGCCTGGATGGGACCGGCGACCGTCTTCCCCCAGGCCGTCGGCCTCGGCGCCACCTGGAACGAGGACCTCGTGCGCCGGATCGGCGAGGCCGTCTCCACCGAGGTACGGGCCATGCGCACCCGCGACGACCGGGTCGGTCTCAACGTCTGGGCCCCCACGGTCAACCTGCTGCGCCACCCCTGGTGGGGCAGGAACGAGGAGGGGTACGCCGAGGACCCGGAACTGACCTCCGCGATCGCCGTCGCCTACACCCGGGGCCTGCGCGGTGACCACCCGGACTTCTGGCGTACGGCACCCGTGCTCAAGCACTGGCTCGCGCACAACAACGAGAGCGCCCGCGACACCACGTCCTCCTCCGTCCGGCCACGCGTCCTGCACGAGTACGACCTGCGGGCCTTCCGCGCGGCCGTCGAGGCGGGCGCCGTGGCCGGCGTCATGCCCGCGTACAACCTGGTCAACGGACGCCCCAACCACGTCTCGCCGTATCTGCGCGAGCACCTGCGCACCTGGACCGACCGGGACCTGCTCGTCTGCTCCGACGCGGGCGCGCCCAGCAACCTCGTCGACTCCGAGGCGTACCACGCCACCCACGAGGAGGCCACCGCCGCCTCGCTGCGCGCCGGCGTCGACAGCTTCACCGACCACGGCACCGACCCCTCCCTGACGGTCGCCAGGATCCGGGGCGCCCTGGAGCGGGGGCTGATCGACGAGGACGACATCGACACGGCGGTACGGCGCCAGTTGTCCGTCCGCTTCGCGCTCGGCGAGTTCGACCCGGGCCTCGACCCGTACGCGGACATCTCGCACGAGGACGGCTGGGACACCCCCGGGCACCGGGCGCTCGCCCAGGAGGCCGCCGAACAGGCCGTCGTCCTGCTCAAGAACGACGGCCTGCTGCCCCTCGCGCCGGGCCGGCGGATCGCGGTGGCCGGGCTCCTCGCCGACGCGTGCAAACTCGACTGGTACAGCGGCACCCTCATCCACCGCTCCACCCCGCTGGACGGGATCCGCGAGCGCTTCGGCGCCGACCACGTCACCTTCGCCGAGGGCGCGGACCGGGTACGGCTGCGCGCCACCGGGTCCGGCGGATGGGTGACGGTACCGGGCCCCGGCACACCGGAGGACGGACGGACCGCGGCGCGCGGCGCGGAGGGCGCCCTCGACCCGGCGCTGCTCGCGGGCCGCACCGATCTGCCCCCGCTGACCGCAGGGGCGAGCGAGGCCGACGCGGCCGAACTCGCCCTGATCGACTGGGGCGGCGGGATCCTCACCCTGCGCGCCCCCGACGGCCGCTATCTCTCGGTCGCCGAGGACGGGTACGTACGGGCCGCCGCGGACCAGCCGGGCGGCTGGGTCGTCCAGGAGACCTTCCGGCTCGAAGAACATCGGGGCGGACACCTCCTCCTGCACCTGGGAACCGGCCGACATGTCTCTGTCGCCGCCGACGGCCTGAAGGTTGCCGACCGGGGCGAGCGTTTCGAGGTCGTGATCACCGAACGCGGGGAGGAGGCGGTGGCCCGCGCCGCGGCCGACGCGGACGTGGTCGTCGTCGTGGCGGGCAACGACCCGCACATCAACGGCCGCGAGACCGAGGACCGCGACACCCTCGCCCTGCCCGATCAGCAGGACCGGCTGTGGCGCGCCGCCCACGCCGCCAATCCGCGCACCGTCCTCGCGCTGACCTCGGCCTACCCCTACGCCGTTGCCGACGCGCACGCTGCACTCCCGGCGCTGCTGTGGACGGCCCACGGCGGACAGGCGGCGGGCACGGCGCTCGCCCGGATCCTGGCCGGCGACGTCTCCCCGGCCGGCCGGCTGCCGCAGACCTGGTACGCGGCCGACACCGATCTGCCCGGTCTGCTCGACTACGACATCATCGGCGGACGGCAGACCTATCTCTACTTCGACGGCGCGCCGCTCTACGCCTTCGGGCACGGCCTGTCGTACACGTCCTTCGACCACGACGACCTGGTGGTGGACCCGCCCGGCGCGCACGGCACCACCGTCCGGGCCCGGGTCACGGTCACCAACACCGGCCCCCACGCCTCCGACGAGGTCGTGCAGCTCTACGTACGGGAGGCCGCGCCCCGCCAGGACCGCCCGCACCGGCGGCTCGTCGGCCACGCCCGCGTCCGGCTCGACGCCGGGGCCTCCCGTACGGTCGAGCTGACCGTGGAGACGGCCGCCCTCGGCCACTACGACGTGGCGCACGGGGCGTGGACCGTGCCGGCGGGAACGTATGTCTTCGAGGCCGCCGCCTCCAGCGCGGACATCCGCTGCTCGGTCCCGGTCGCCGTCGAGGGCTCGACCCCGCGCCCCCGCTCCGTGGTGAAGGACGGCCTGTCCGCCGCGGACTACGACGAGCAGACCGGCACCGCGATCGTCGACCGGACGAAGAGCTCCGGCGACGCGGTGACCCCCCTGCACGGCTCCGGTGAACTGCTCTTCAACGGCTGCGACTTCGGGGAGGGGGTGGCCACCGTCTCCGTGGAGGTGGCGGGCGAGGGCTCGGTGGAGATCTCGCTCGCCGGCGCCGGCGCCGGGGCGGTCGCGTTCGTCGACGTCCCGCCGACCGGGGGAGGCCCGTACGCGTACACGACGCTCCACGCGGACGCCCCGCTCACCGGCGTGGCCGACCTGCGCGTCACCCTGGGCGGGTCGGTGCGCCTGGCCCGGATCGGCTTCGCCGGCTGAACCGGTCCGGGCGCGGCACGCGGAGGTCCGTACAACCGTCCGAGTGAAGTAAGGTATGGCTAACCTAACTCGATGGGAGGCTTCATGGCCAAGGTGAAGGCCCCCGCGCGCCGCTCCATGGTGCGCGCGGAGGTGGCGCGCACGGCCCGGACCTGTGAGAGCTTCGTGACGCTCACCCTCGCGGGCCCCGAGCTGGCGGACTTCGAGGCGCGGGGCTTCGACCAGTGCTGCCGGCTCTTCTTCCGCCGCGAGGGACAGCGCGAACTCGCCATGCCGACGGCCTCCCACAACGGCTGGCTCGCCCAGTACCTGCTGATGCGGCCCTCCGTGCGGCCCTGGGTCCGCAACTACACCGTGCGCGCCTTCCGCCCCGAAGTCCTCGAACTCGACATCGAGTTCGCCCTGCACGGTGACGCCGGACCCGCCTCCGCGTTCGCCGGCAGGGCGCGCCCCGGCGACCCGGTGGGCCTGTTCGACGAGGGCATCGGCTATCGGCCCGCGCCGGACGCGCGGAGCCAGTTCCTGGTCGCGGACGAGAGTGCCGTCCCCGCCGTGCTCGCCGTCCTGGAGAGCGCCCCCGAGGACCTGGTGGCGCGGGTCCTGCTCGAAGTCCCGCACCCCGGCGACATCCGTGACATCACGGCGCCGCCCGGTGTCGAGGTGCGGTGGCTGCACCGGGACGGCCGCGGCGGGGTGCCCGGACGGCTGGCGCTGCACACGGCGATGTCCACCCCGCTGCCCGAAGGGCCGCTCTACACCTGGGTCGCGGGCGAGAGCGGGCTCGCCACCGGACTGCGCCGCTACCTCGTCAAGGAGCGCGGGATACCCAAGTCCCATGTGTCGTTCCTGGGTTACTGGAAGCACGGCAGGGGCGGCGTCGGCTGAAACGGCGCGACGCCCGCCGCCTGATCGGCGACGGGCGTCCTGTGCGCCGGCCCGGGAAGGCCGGATCCTCGGCGGTGGCCGGGTCCGCTACGGGACCAGGCGCAGCAGCTTGTTGGGCGAGCCGGTGCCCGGGCCGGTCACCACCCCCGAGGTGGCGCCGTTCACGAGCGCCGTGGCGACCTGCGCAGGGGTGGCGCTCGGGTGCCCGGCGAGGTACACCGCCGCCGCCCCGGCGACATGCGGGGTGGCCATCGAGGTGCCCGAGATCGAACTGGTCGCCGTGTCCGAGGAGTTCCAGGCGCTGGTGATGGAGCTGCCCGGGGCGAAGAGGTCCACCCGCGCGCCGTAGTTGGAGTAACTGGCCCGCGCGTCGGTGCTGGTCGTCGCCCCGACCGTGATCGCCTCGGGGACCCGGGCCGGCGAGTAGTTCTGCGCGTTGGCGTTGCTGTTGCCGGCGGCGACCGCGTACGTCACCCCGCTCGCGATCGAGTTCTGCACCGCCGTGTCCAGCGCGGCGTCGGCGCCGCCCCCGAGCGAGACGTTCGCGACGGACGGGCCGCTGTGGTTCCTGGTGACCCAGTCGATCCCGGCGACGACCTGGGCCGTCGTCCCCGAACCCGCGTTG
The DNA here is from genome assembly GCF_042756365.1 of Streptomyces sp. NPDC059092. Taxonomy (NCBI): domain Bacteria; kingdom Bacillati; phylum Actinomycetota; class Actinomycetes; order Kitasatosporales; family Streptomycetaceae; genus Streptomyces; species Streptomyces sp. NPDC059092. Next base: position 18,386 of record NZ_JBHZEJ010000053.1, on the reverse strand, counting down.
TTGAGCACCCGTACGGCCACCACCTTGGCCTTCTTGGCCACACCGTACGAGGCGCCCGCGGCGTTGGCGGCGACATGCGTGCCGTGGCCGTTTCCGTCCTGCGCCGTGCTGTCGTTGTCGACGGCGTCGTAACCGTACGACGCCCGTCCGCCGAAGTCCTGGTGGGTGATGCGGACCCCGGTGTCGATGACGTAGACGGTCGTGCCCTCGCCCGCCGTGTCGGGGTAGGTGTACGAGCCGTTCAGCGGCAGCGACGCCTGGTCGATGCGGTCGAGGCCCCAGGACGGCGGGTTGGTCTGGGTGGCGAGGGCGCGCACGGTGCGGTCCTGGAAGACCTGGTCGACCGCCGGGTCGGCCGCGAGTCTGCGGGCCTGGCCGGCCGACAGGGTGGCGGCGTAGCCGTTGAGCGCGGCGGTGTAGGTCCGCTTGACGGTGCCGCCGTACTCGGCGACCACATCGCGGCCCGAGGCCGAGGCGGCCTTGAGCCCGGAACTCTCCTTGAGCGTGACGATGTAGCTGCCGCTCACGGCGTCCTGGCTCCCGGCCCCGACAACGGCGCCGGGCGCGGGCGCCGCCTGGGCGGGCAGGGCGGCGGCGCCGAGGGCGGCGGTGGCCGCGACCGCGGTGACCGCCGCGGCGATCCGGTGCTTGGTGGTACGTATCACTGCCATGTGAGGGATCCTCCTCGTCGTGGTGCGGTGGGGGTACGTACCGAGACGATCGCGGAGAGCGGTGGCCGGGATCAAGGAGAACTGACGGGATGTCATAGTCATGACATGACCAGGAAATGAAGTGGAATTGAGGATGCGTACGCTTGCGGACGTATGGGTCGAACGCCGCCCGCGAGGCCCCGGCCCCGGGCGGTGTGTGGGCAGCCCGGGGCCGGGGTGTTCAGCGGGGTCCGGTCACGGGGCGGTGACCAGGTGGTGCGGGGGCACGGTCACCTTGCGGGCGCCCGGCTTGCCGCTCAGGACCACCTTGCGCAGCGCGACGTTGTTGGAGAGGTCCGTCTCGTGCAGCCGGTTCTCGGGGTTGGCGAGCACCTCGATGTAGTAGGTGCCGTTCGGCAGGTCCGTGATCTCGAAGGACTGGCCGGGACGGTACTGGGTGTACGTGTCACCGGAGCCGACGTCCAGCACCTCGCGCACCGAGATCGAGTTCTGCTCACCGCACGCGGTGGACAGATCGGTGTTGTTCGGCGCCCAGTTGGCGTTCTTCACCGTGTAGTCGATGGCGTCGGTGTTGGCCAGGCAGAACGCCTCCTTGCCGCTGCGCACGACCTCCTTCTGATCGGCGCCGAGCAGCCGGTAGCTGGCGAAGTCGGTGAAGTGCCAGTGCTCGTGGCCCACCCGGGCGTCCCACTCCATGGTCCCGGAGGGGGAGTACCCGACCTGCTTGCCGTCGGCGTCGTAGAAGTACTGGTACGCGTCCATCAGGTCCTTGCCGGGCGAACGGAAGCCGTCCACCACCAGCGGCGCCGGACCCGCGTTCCACACGTTGGCGCTGAACGCCAGGTAGTCCTTGCCCGCTATGTCGCCGTCCTCGCCGTCCGTGATGGCGATGTCCCAGGCGGGCAGGGCCCGCAGGTCGGGCTTGGGTACGTCGGGGACGCTCGCCCGGCCGGTCGGGCGCTGGGCCGCGGCCTTCAGCGCGGGCTTGATCCGCGAGCCGTCGGTCCTCCCGGCGCCGTCGCCCGGCTGCGCGGACCTGCTGACGGCCTTGCCGCCGTTCGTGAGGACGTGCGGCAGCTCGGGCGGGGTGGGGGCGTCGGCGCCGCGGCCGTCATGGTGGCCTCCGTGCGCCGTGGCGGGCGCCGCCGAGCCGGTCCCCATGGAGTGGCCGCTCATGGCGTGACCGGGCATGGAGTGACCGGGCATGGCGTGACCGGAGTGACCCGACGCCGCGCGCTCCCGCGCCGACGGGGCGGACCTGGCGTCCGCGCCGAAGCCCACGCCCCCGCCGTCGTCCTTGATCTCCCGTACGGTCACCTTGACCGTCTGCGGCTTGTCCGCCATGCCGAACAGATCGCGGTACCGCTTCGCCACGGCGACCTTGGCGGTGTACTCGCCGGCCGGCAGATCGACCGGCTCCCCGTCGTACCGCCGGCTGGTGTTGGTCGCCCAGCCGTTCTCGACGCCCCACACCGAACCGAGGGTGAAGGGGTTCGTCGGGCAGCTCTCCGGATACTTCGAGGTCGCCGGGGCGTCGGGCCGTATCCGCCCCGACGCGTTGTTCGGACAGAAGCTCTCGTCGGTCGTGAGCACCTGCTTGCCGGCGGCGTCGGTGTAGGTGACCTGGAGGAAGCCCTGAAGGCCGGAGAAGTCCGTCACCATCCCCTGCGGGAGGTTCTTGACGCGTTTCGTGGAGCCCTTGTGGATGATCTGCTGGGCGACCACGGGCGTCTTGAAGTCGTCCGCGCGCGTCACCCGGAACTCCAGGGGCCCGCCCTCGACGGTGACATAGGTGCCGAGGTCCACGTACACCCCCGGCTCGCCCTCCCACCGGTCGAGTGTCACCGACTTCGAGGCCGCGATCAGGCTGAGCTGCGGGGCCGTAGGCTCGGCGGCGGTGGCCGCTCCGGCGACGGGCGCGGCTCCGGCCACGCCCGCGACCACGGAGAGCGCGGCGGCGCCGGCGATCGCCGAACGCCGTGCGCGGCTGTAAGGATGTCTGGTCATTGATTCCTCGTCTGGTCTGCCACAGGGGCGGGGAAGGGGAAAGGAGGCTCGCGATTCGTACCGGTACATCCCGATGCGCCCGGACCGAAGCTGTGAGCAACCTGTGAGATCCGAAGACGTCCTCTCCGGTTGCCCGTGGCCCCTGAAGTGACCGATCCTTGGCCGGATCTATGCGGTGTCCGGCGGATCCGGCCAATTCAGGGCGGGAACGCTTCCCCGCTTCCGGCGGGCGTGGTAAACGGACGGCCGCGTTCAGGCCCGGGACATGACAAAGGCGCCCCGGTGCGGGGCGCGGTCCGGTGGGACCGGGTCGTCAGACCAGGTCGGCGTACTGGTTCCAGCCGCCGGAGCCGATCTTCACGCGCTCCTTGAAGGGCGTCGCGGCGATGCCCGTACCCGCGTAGAAGTACAGCTCGCCCGCCGAGTTGGACGCCAGCAGGTCCGCGCGGCCGTCACCGTTCAGGTCGCCGGGGGCCGTGAGCTTGTTGTACTGGCTCCAGCCCGCGCCGCCCACCTGCGTCTTCGGGCCGAACGGCGCGCTCGCGTCGCCCGTGCCCGCGTACAGGAACAGGCCCTCGGAGCTGCGCGCGACCAGGTCGGCGCGGCCGTCACCGGTCAGATCGCCGGCCCCGACGATCGTGTTGAACTGCATCCAGCCGCTGCCGCCCACCTGCACCCGGGCCTTCACCGAAAGGCCGTTGCCGCTGCCCGCGTTGAAGTACAGCGCGGTGGAGCTGCGGGAGAGCAGGTCGCTCTTGCCGTCGCCGTCGAGGTCCCCGGGGCCGATCACCAGGTTGTACGCCTTGGAGCCGCCCGCGATCTGCGGGTTGTCGGCCGCGTAGAGGCCGGTGTTGTACAGGGCCCCGTCGTACGTGCTGTGCTCGATCAGGTCCGAGATGCCGTTGGCGCGCAGCGACACGGAGTGGGTCAGCCGCGAGTCGGCCGGGTCCCAGCCCTCACCGACGAGGTACCGCTCGCTGAGGCGCCCGGTACCGGTGGCGAAGTAGTAGTAGAGGTCGCCGCCCGGGGTACGGGCGAACACCCCGTCCTTGCCGAAGAACGGCGGGTTGCCCGCGCCCGCGAACTGGGTGAGTGTGCCCCAGTTCTCGCCGACCGTCTCCCGGGCGGCGAGGGTGCCGTCGACGTTGCCCTCGTAGTAGTAGAGGGTGCCGTCGTACGAGCGGGCCACCAGGTCCGGGGTGCCGTTGCCGCTGAGGTCGGCGCCGCCGACGATCTGGTTGTACTGGAGCCAGCCGGTGCCGCCGAGCTGGATCCGGTCCTTGAACGGGTAGCCGGTGACACTGCCGTTGCCCGGGTAGAGGTACAGCCCCGTCGCGTTGCGCACGATGACGTCGGCGAAACCGTCCCCGTTGACGTCGTCCACACCGATGAGCTGGTCGAACTGGCTCCACCCGGCGCCGCCGACCTGGATCCCGGCGCCGAAACCGGTACCGGTGCCGGGGAAGAGGAAGAGACCCGCCGAGCTGCGCGCCAGCAGGTCGGGCTTGCCGTCACCGTTCAGGTCGCCGGGGACGAACAGCTTGTCGTACGCCTGCCAGCCGGTGCTGAGCGTGGTGTACGAGGTCATCCCGCCGTCGCTGGTGGCGTTCGCCCCGCTGTGCAGCCGCAGCGCACCGGTGGGGGAGAGGGTCAGCAGGTCGGGCTTGCCGTCCCCGGTGAGGTCGCCGGGCAGCAGCAGGTCCTTGACCTCGGCGTTGTCCTCGGAGATGACTTCGGCGCCGCCGGTGGACCAGTCCACCCATACGGAGCCGTAGTTGGTCCGGTAGACCAGCTCGCCGAGACCGTTGCCGTTGAAGTCGGCGCGATTGACCGCGGCGCGCGCCGCACCGGTCCGGGACGGGGCGGCGCCCTTCGCCTTCGCCTCGTCGGAACCGCGGTCGGGGACGGCGAAGGCGGGCCGCTCGCCGGCGCCCGGCTTCGGCAGGGTGACGGTGGACCGCGGCCCGCCCTCCTCGCCCGCGGCCGAGGCCGGAGCGGCCAGGACACCGCCGGCCAGTACGGTGGCGCAGGTGAGCGCGGCGGGCAGGGTGATCCGCCGGTGCCGGCGGGCCCAGGGTCTCGCGGGAGTCGACATACAGCCTCCAGTCAGAGTGCGGGCGCACCCGGGGAGCGGCGGTGGTGTGTGCCGACGCGACCGTGACGTACCCGCCGGCGCGTGGCGCGGCGGGAGCTGCCCCCGTCAGTGATGACGGCCTCCCCAGGTCGTCCCCAAGGTGTATCCGCCAACGGATCCTGAAAGCAAGTCAATTGTGAAGCGGGGGTGGACGTTTAGTGTATGGATGGGGAGAAACCCCCGGCCGGTGGGGAGCCGGCCGGTACGTCCACGTCAGCGGCGGGCGCCCCGCTCCCGCACGTCGATCGCGGTGAGCGCCAGCGCGAGCGGCCCCGGCGCCAGGAAGGCCAGCGGTGGCATCATCCACGCGCAGAGCACGGCCGCCGCCAGCGCGAGCAGCACCAGTGCGCTGCCGCCCGGGTCCCGGGGCACGTCCCGCGCCGCGCGGAGCACCGCCGTACGCCAGTCCGTCAGCGACTCGACGCGTCCGCACGCGCGAAGCCCCGTCACCGCCGCGAACGCGCCGATCACCCCCGCCACCACGGCGAACACCCGCGCCCCCGGCAGTCCGGCGCCGGCCAGCGCCAGATCCGCCACGAGCAGCAGCGCCCCCGCGAGGGCCAGTACCCCCGCGAAGAGATCGCCGGGACGCAGCCGTCCCCGCAGCACGGTGAGGTACCGTCCCGCGGTGGCCGGCCGGTCCCGCTGGCTCCCGCGCAGCACCTCGCAGGCCGTGGAGAGCGCCGCGCCCACGGTGACCAGCGGCAGAGCGACCACGGCCGTGATCAGCCCGACGCTCAGCACATCGGCGAAGAGCGTCGTGCGCGGCCCGAAGATCTCGCCCGGCTCCCGGGCCGGTGCCGCGCTCATCCCTTGATCCCGGAGTTGGCCATGCCCTCGACCAGAAAACGCTGGAAGGCGAGGAAGAACAGCACGATCGGCAGCAGCGCGATCACCGACATCGCGAACATCGGGCCGAACGCCGACTGGCTGGACGCGTCCACGAACGACCGCAGGGCCAGCGTCAGCGTGAACTTCTCCGGGGAGAAGAGATAGATCAACTGGGTGAAGAAGTCGTTCCACGTCCAGATGAAGGTGAAGATCGCCGTGGTGATCAGCGCGGGCCGGATCAGCGGCAGGATGATCGAGAAGAAGCTGCGGAACGGGCCGCAGCCGTCGATCCTGGCCGCCTCCTCCAGCTCACGCGGCAGCCCGCGCATGAACTGCACGATCAGGAAGACGAAGAACGCCTCGGTGGCGAGGAACTTCGGCAGGATCAGCGGCCAGTAGGTGTTCACCATCCCGAGCTGGTTGAAGAGGATGTACTGCGGAATCAGCACCGCGTGGTGCGGCAGCATGATCGTCGCGATCATGAACGCGAAGAGCGGCCCGCGGAAGCGGAAGCGCAGCCGGGCGAAGGCGTAGGCCGCCAGCGAGCAGCTCAGGACGTTGCCGAGGACCGCGCCGCCCGCGATCAGCAGCGAGTTGGTCAGCAACCGCCACACGGTCACGTCGTTCACGCCCTCCAGGGCGGTCGTGTAGTTCGACCACTCCAGTCGGCCCGGCAGCAGCCGCAGACTGGCCAGCACCTCGTCGGCGGGCTTGAGCGAGGTGGCCAGCAGCCAGGCCAGCGGGTACAGCATCACCAGCAGCGCGGCCAGACACCCGGCGTGCAGGGCGACCCGGCGCCAGGGAACGGCCTTGCGGGGCAGGGCGGTCGGGGCGGAGGTCGCGGGGGGCAGGACGGTCATCGGGCCTCCTCGTTGGCGTAGAAGACCCAGGAGCGTGAGGTACGGAACAGCACGGCGGTGACGGCGCCGATCGCGAGCAGCAGCACCCAGGCCATGGCCGAGGCGTAGCCCATGTGCGAGGCGACGAAGCCGCGGTCGTAGAGGTACAGCGTGTAGAAGAGCGTGGAGTCCGCCGGACCGCCCTTCCCCGCACTGACCGCGAAGGCGGGTGTGAAGACCTGGAACGCCTGGATGGTCTGGAGCACCAGGTTGAAGAAGAGGACCGGTGAGAGCATCGGCAGGGTGATGGAGAGGAACTGCCGTCCCCGGCCCGCCCCGTCCACCGCCGCGGCCTCGTACAGCTCCGACGGGATCTGCTGGAGCCCGGCCAGGAAGATCACCATCGGGGCGCCGAACTGCCACACCGTCAGCAGCGCCACGGCCAGCAGCGCCCAGCCTGGCCGGGTGACCCAGCCGCCCGTGCCGAGGAGCTTGTCCACCGTGCCGCCGTCGTTGAAGACCGCCCGCCAGACCAGGGCGATCGACATGGACGCGCCGAGCAGCGAGGGCGCGTAGAACGCGGACCGGTAGAACCCCCTGCCGCGCCGTACGGACTTCAGCGCGAGCGCGACGGCCAGCGCGAGCGCCAGTTGCAGGGGTACGGCGATGACGACGTACCCCAGGGTCGCGCCGACCGAACGCCAGTAGCGCGGGTCCTCGGTGAACATCTGCGTGTAGTTGCGCAGCCCCACCCAGTTCGGCGCGTTGAACATGTCGTAGTCGGTGAACGACAGATAGAGCGAGACGGCCATCGGCAGCAGTGTCAGCACGCTCGCGCCGAGCACCCAGGGGGAGAGGAAGACCCAGGCGGCGCCCTCGCGCCGGCGCCTGCGCGGCTCGCGCGGCGCGAGGGAGGTCCCGCCGCGCGCCGGGGCCGCGGGTATGTCGGTGGTGGTCATTTACCTCAGCTCCGCCTTCGCCTCGGTGACGTAGTTCTCGGCCGCCTCGCGGGGCGACATCCGCCCGAACGACACCTGGTCGTAGTCGCGGCTGAAGGTGGTCTGCAGGGCGCTGTCACCCGACGGCGGGGCCTGCGGGGGATCGTTGAGAACGCCCTCCACCGTCGCCTGGTAGTCGGCCACCGTCCTGTCGAAGTCCTTCAGCCCGGGGACCACGTCCGCGCGGATCGACTCGTTGACCGGGATGCCCCGGCTGGCGCCGAGGATCTTCGCCGCGTCCTTGTCGTTGATCATGAAGTCGATGAGCTGGGCCGCTTCCTCGGGATGTCCGGTGTTCGCGGCGGCCCCCATGAACATCGACGGCTTGAAGTACTGCCCAGGCGTCCCGTCCTCACCGGACGGCATCGGCGCCAGGGTCACCCCGTTCGTCACGAGCGCCGTGAAACCGCTGGACGGGGCGTCCCAGTTGAAGTCGGAGACGGCCTTGCCGCGCCCGAGCGGGGTGTTCTCCACCGAACCGTCGAGCTGCGTCGTCTGCTCCGCGGGGGAGACGACGCCCTCGCGCCGCAGCCCGTCGGTGAAGGTCCACCACAGCGTCAGGTCGCCGGCCGTGAAACCGAGCCCGCCGCCCTTGGTGTAGAGGGACTTGCCCTGGCCGCGCAGCCACACCTCGAAGCAGTCCTCGCTCTGGCCCGGGTCGACGGAGCCGGGCTTCCCGGTCCTGCGCGTCAGCTCACGCACCGCGTCCGCCCAGTCGTCCCAGGTCCAGCCCGCACGCGGCGGGGCGACCCCGGCCGCCTGCCACTCCTTCGCGTCGTACACGACGGCCTCCGTGCCGCGTGCCTGCACGACCGCGTACTGCGTGCCGTCCACCGCCCCGGTGGCGAGCAGCCCCGGGTCGATCTCGTCCGTGTGCAGCGCCGCCGGCCGCGTGCCGAGGTCCAGCAGGACCCCGCCCGTCGCGTACTGGTCGATCATCCGGTAGTCGAGCTGCATCACATCGGGCGCGTCGCCGCCGGCCGCCTGCGTGGCGAGCTTCTGCTTGTACGCGTCGTAGCCGGCGAACGACGTCTGCACCTCGATCCCGGGGTGCTTGCTCTCGAACAGCGCCACGGCCTCGTCGGTACGGGCCGCCCGGTCGGGGTTGCCCCACCACGTGTAGCGCAGGGTCACCTTCCCGCCGCCGCTCGTCCCCTCGGATCCGCCGCAGGCGGTGAGCAGGGCGCTGAGCGTGAGCGTCATGAGGAGCGCCCAGGACCTCGTTGTCCTGTTTCCGGGCATGCTGAACCCACCTCTCCCTTCCATGTACGTGCTGACGTGCGTGCGGTGACGTGCACGGACCCGCTGCGCTCACGTGCTCCGGTACGGGAGCGTCGTACCGGGCAGGTCGTACTCGTCGCGGCGCCCGCACATGCCGTAACCGCCCTCCCGGCTGGGGCCGCTGTCGAACGCCCCGGAACCCGCCAGGTACTCCGGCGCGCCGGACTCCAGCGCGTCGAGCTGCGCGCCCGTGCGCTCCGCCGTCGCCAGCGCCCCGGCCCGCCACAGCTCCCGCCACGCCGCCACCTTGGGGCGTACGAGCCGGGCGGCGGCCCGCTGGAACTCCCGGTACGGGCCGTTGTCACCCGCCTCCAGCGCCTCCCGCAGGACCAGATAGCCGCTCACGGCGAGATCCCTGCGCCGCCGCGCGGCGGCCTCCGCCTCGGGGCCGGACCTGGCGGGCAGCACCGCCGCCGCGGCGTACCGCTCGGGGTCGGCGAGGTGGTCGGGCGGAAAGGTGAAGACCGCGTCGCCCGCCTCCGGCAGGCCGCTGTTCTGCATCAGGACCGTGACGCGCAGCCCGCCGCCCTGCACCATGCGGTGCACGGTGCCCGGCGTGAACCACGCCACGCGGCCGGCCTCCAGCGGCGTCTCGCGGTAGCCCTCGGGCGTCAGCGTCTGCACCGCCCCCCGGCCGCCCGTCACGACGTACGCCTCCGTGCACACCAGGTGCAGATGGGGACTGCCGCCGCACACCCCGTCGGCCGCCTCCCAGTCGTAGGCGCTCAGGTGCGACAGTCCGACGGCGCCCGGCAGCGGGTGCGGCAGGCTCACCACGACAGGCCCTTCAGGTGTGTGCCGACCCGCTCGCGGTCCCAGGCGCCGTCGGCGACGACCACCCGGTAGCGGTACGCGAAGGACTCGCCGGGCGGGAGCGCGAACTCCTCGAAGAACGCCCAGGAGAACGCCACGGTCGGGATCGGCTCGGAGCGTACGAACCAGTGCGAGGCGTGGATCGCGCCGTTGTCCTCGTCGTTCTCCGGCGCGTGCGCGAAGACCAGCGTGGAGTGCCCGTCCACGTCGTCGTGCTCACCGGTGAAGGCCAGCCAGGGACCCCGCGCCCCCATCAGGCTCTCCGGCTCGGGCGCGTCCCCGTCGAGCGGGCCGAGGACGGCGCCGCCGGTGAAGTCGCGGGGGCCGCGCCACTGGAGCCCGGTGTACCCGGCCATCTCGCGGCCCGCCGTGGTCGGCGAGCCGAACAGCAGCGGCTCGTCGCGTACGTTGGTCAGCCGGATCGTCCAGTCCAGCGCCCAGGCCCCGGCGTCCTCGTCCACCGAGTGGACGGTGATGCCGCGCTCCTCACGGGCCCACTCGTCCCCGCCGTTCTCCACCCAGGTCAGCTCCTCGGCGAGCCGGAACCGGCCGTCCTCCACGGCGAACTCGGGGAAACCGTCGTGGCGCATCGAACCGACGCGCTCACGGATCGGCAGATACCCCTCGCCGTGGACGTAGGAGTTCCCGCCCCAGAAGTTCTGCCCGGACAGATGACTGGCCGTCATCTGCAGCCCCTTGTGCCACCGGTGGTCGTTGGGGCGGTAGCCGGTGACCTGGCGCCCCGCGAGGGTGCGCAAGGGGTGGATGTACGGTTTGCGCGCCTCGAAGGGGTCCGGATCGGGCCGGTAGACGTACGACAGCAGCTCGACGCCGCCGTGGCGGACCGAGATCCGCTCGCCGTGGGTGTGGGTGACCTGAATCGTCATCGCTGGGGGCTCCAGTCGGGGTGGTCGCCGTGCATGGCCGTGTAGTAGGGGTCGGTGGGGGTGATCGTGCCCGCGCGCACAGGCTGCCCGCTGAACGCCGCCTTGTAGAGCGCCGCGGCGAATTCGACGGTGCGCCGTGCGTCGGCCCCGCTGCCCGGCGGCCGCACCCCGGAGCCCATGGCGTCGAGTACGGCGCCGAGCTGCGCCGCGTGCGAGCTGGGCACATCGGTGGCCGGGGCGCGCCAGGCGTCGGAGCGCTCCGCCCCGACGTGCGGGGCCGGGGTGTAGACCCAGTCCGCGTTCGAATGGCCGTAAAGGTGCGTCAGCTCGACCGTGGCGTCGGCGCAGTCGATACGGATCCGGCTCACCTCGTCCGGCGACAGCACGCTGTTGACGACGGTGGCGAGGGCGCCGTTCCCGAACCGCACCAGCGCCGTCGACACGTCCTCGCTCTCCGTGTCGTGGACCAGCCGGGAGGCCATGGCGCGTATCTCGGTCCAGTCGCCCAGCAGGTGCAGCAGCAGGTCGTACTGGTGGATGCCGTGCCCCATCGTGGGTCCGCCGCCCTCGCTGGACCACCGGCCGCGCCACGGCACCGCGTAGTACGCGCTGTCGCGGTGCCAGGTGGTCTGGCAGTGCGCGACCAGCGGGGCGCCCAGCTCGCCGCCCGCGATCAGCTCCCGGGCGTGCGCCGCCCCGGAGCCGTACCGGTGCTGGAAGACCACCGAGGCGTACGCGCCGGACGCGGCCTCGGCCGCGGCGATCGCGTCGTACTCCGCCAGCGTCAGGGTCAGCGGCTTCTCGCACAGCACCCAGGCGCCGGCCTCCAGCGCGGCCACCGTCTGCGCGCGGTGCAGGGAGGGCGGGGTACCGATGAGGACCAGGTCGGGGCGGACCGCGTCGAGCATCGCGTCGAGCGAGCCGAACCCCTCGACCGTCATGCCGTCGCCGGCCGCCGTGGCGCGGAACGCGTCGAGCCGTTCCTGGTCCACGTCGACCGCGGCGACCAGCTCGACCCGGTCGGCGTGGGCCCGCAGAGCGGAGAGGTGGCTTCCGGTGACGATCGCGCCCGTGCCGACGACAGCTGCGCGCGGACGGGCGGACTGCTGGGACATGCGTGCTCCTCGGAGGGAAACCGATCTTGATTGACGCCGGTGGTGAGGGGTGCCAACCTCAGGGCGTGCAGGTGACGATTCGAGAGGTTGCGAAGGTGGCCGGGGTCTCCCCGTCCACGGTGTCCCGGGCTCTGGCACCGGACGGAACGGTGAGCGAGGCGACCCGCGAGCGGGTACGCGCGGCGGCGGAGCGGCTCGGCTATCAGCCGAACCCTTCGGCACGCGGCCTGATCACCGGGCGTACGGGGCACCTCGGGCTGATCGTGCCTGATCTGCTGAACCCGTTCTTCGCGGACATCTGCAAGGGGGTGCAGGCACGGGCCCGCGGACTCGGCCACGCCGTGTTCGTCAGCGACGCGGAGCGCGACGAGGGCCTGGAGCTGGACGCGATCCGCACCCTGGCCCCGGAGGTGGACGGCATCGTGCTGTGCTCCCCGCACCTCAGCGGCGAGGAACTGGCGTCGCTGCCCGGCCTGATCGCCAAGCCGATCGTGCTGCTGCACCGCAAGGAGCCGGGCTTCGCGAGCGTCACGGCCGATCTCGTGGAGGGCATGGGCGACGCGCTCACCCACCTGCACGCGCTCGGCCACCGCAGGATCGCCTATGTCGGCGGACCGCGCTCCACCTGGGCGGCGCGGGAGCGCGCCGCCGGGATCGAGATGATGGCCGAGACCGGGAAGGTCGAGATCGTCCACGTCGGGAGCGTCGCCCCGCACTTCGACGGAGGCATCACCGGCGCGGCCGACGTGGTGCTGGCCAGCGGCGCGAGCGCGGTGGTGGCCTTCAACGACATCGTCGCGTTCGGGCTGATCAGCCGTTTCACCGCGCGCGGCGTCCGGGTGCCGGAGGAGATGAGCGTGGTCGGCTGCGACGACATCGCGCTGTCCGGGATGGCCGCCCCGCCGCTGACCACCGTCTCCGTACCCAAGTCGCACGGCTCGCGGGCGGCCGTCGATCTGCTCTTCCGGATCCTGGGCACCCCGGCGGTCGAAGGGGCCGAACCCCTGCAGCGCGTCCTGCCGACCCATCTCGTCGTCCGGGGCTCGACGGCCGTCGTCGGCCGGGGCTGACCTGCGCACTTCCGAGCCCTCCGGTCGACGGGAGCGAGGCATTGCAAACGTTGCCAGTCGGTTTCCAACTGGCCCGGAAGTTACGCCCGCAAGAACGATCGAGTCAATGAAATTGCCGGAATCGGCCGTGAAAGCACCGCCGCACGGTGCTCTTGTTCGGTGACGTACCGGCATGCAATCGTTGCCGCTGACATCCCGGACACCTGACCCGATCGAGCGGAGATCCCCATGCAGGACCCCACCGTGCGCCGTCGTCGCTGTGCCGTGGTGGGACTCGGCGCCCGGGCGCGGTTGTTCACCCAGGCACTGGTGGGCGCGTACGCCGACCGGATGGAGCTGGTGGGTTTCTGCGACGTCAACGCGCACCGGATGGCCGTCCACAACGAGTGGCTGGCCGCCGCGCGTCCCGGTCTGCCGCCGGTACCCGCCTACGGCGAGGACCGGTTCGGGGAGATGCTGCGCCGCGAGCGGGTGGATCTGGTGGTGGTGTGCGGCGTGGACCGTACGCACGACCGCTACATCACCGAGGCCCTGGAGGCCGGGTGCGACGTGGTGACCGAGAAGCCGATGACGACGGACGCGGACCGGGCCCGCCGGATCCTCGACGCGCAGCGCCGCACGGGGCGCCAGGTGCGGGTGGCGTTCAACTACCGCTACAACCCGGTGCACGCGGCGGTACGGGAGACCCTCGCCTCGGGCGCGATCGGCGAGGTCGGCTCGGTGCACTTCGAGTGGCTGCTGGACCTGCGGCACGGCGCGGACTACTTCCGGCGCTGGCACCGCGAGAAGGCGAACTCCGGCGGCCTGCTGGTGCACAAGGCGACCCACCACTTCGACCTCGTCAACTGGTGGCTGGACAGCACCCCGCGCACGGTCTTCGCGCAGGGCGGGCTGTTCTTCTACGGTGACGCGAACGGTCAACGCCGCGGGCTGGCCCGGGACTACACACGCGCCCACGGCGCGCCGGCCGCCGAGGAGGACCCCTTCGCCGTACGCCTGGCCGACTCGGACGTGCTCAAGGCCCTGTATCTGGACGCGGAGGGCGAGGACGGCTACCACCGCGACCAGAACGTGTTCGGCCCCGGGGTCACCATCGAGGACGACATGGCGGTCCTGGTGCGCTACGCGTCGGGGGCGACGCTGACCTACCACCTGACCGCGTACGCCCCCTGGGAGGGGTACCGGATCGCGTTCAACGGGAGCCGGGGCCGGCTGGAACTGCTGGTCGAGGAGTCCACCTGGACCAGGCCCGCCGCGCGCGCGGCGAGCGGCGGCGCGGTGATGCACGGGGCGGCCGTCGGGGACACCGCGGGCCGTACGGAGCTGCTGCTGCGGCCGTTCTGGGCGGAGCCGCGCGAGGTGGAGGTGGCGACCGGGGAGGGCGGGCACGGAGGCGGCGACGTCCGGATGCTCGCCGACCTCTTCGGTACGCCCGCGGCCGGCGACGACGCGCTGGGGCGGGCGGCGGACGCCGCCGACGGGGCCCGGTCGCTGGTCACCGGACTGGCCGCCAACCAGTCCCTCGCCACCGGGCTGCCGGTCCACACCCACGACCTCCTCGCCGTCTGACCCCAGGTCCTTCTCTCCCCGGATCCCGCTCCAACCGCCCTGGAGCGACACCGGGTTCGATACCCGGCGATGCCCGGACCACACCGGACACCAACAGCGTCCGCACCGGTCCGGGCATCGCCGTGCCCGGACCCACCACCCCGGATTCGTCCGGCTCTGCGCGAACCATTGACGCCTCTGTCGGCTCCTCCTTATCTTGCCGTTCGAAGTTCTGACCATCGTCCGAGATATCGAACGAGGAGCCGCAGACACTCATGCCACGCACACGCTGGAGGCCGGCTCTCACGGCTGTGGCGCTCCTGGTGACGGCCAACGCGCTCCAGGCGCCCGCGAGCGCCGTGCGGAACGCGGCGCGGGACACCGCCGTGAACGCCGCGCAGGACACCACCGACTACACGCTCGACGTGAACACCCGCGGTACGGGACCCAGGATCAGCGACACCATGTACGGCGTCTTCTACGAGGACATCAACCGCGCGGCGGACGGCGGCCTGTACGCCGAGCTCGTCCAGAACCGGTCGTTCGAGTACAGCCGCGCCGACAACGCCTCCTACACGCCGATGACCGCGTGGACCCCCACCGGCACCGGCGCGGTGGCGGCCGTCGACGACGGGAACCGCCTGAACGAGCGCAACCGGACCTATCTGCGGCTGGACCCCGACGGGTCGGCCGAGGGCACCGGCGTCGTCAACTCCGGCTACAGCACCGGTATCGCGGTGGCCCGGGGCAAGCGGTACGACGTCTCCGTGCGGGCGCGCACCGACCAGCGGGCCGGCACGCCCCTGACGCTCGCCCTGCGCGACGCCGACGGCGCCGCGCTCGCGCGCCCGCTGCGGGTCACCGCGCGCGGCGACACCTGGGCCACGTACACCGGCAGCTTCACGGCCACCGCCACGAGCACCGCGGGGCGCCTCGCCGTCACCGCGGGCGGCGCCGGCACCGTACGGCTCGACATGGTCTCGCTCTTCCCCCGGGACACCTACAAGGGCCGCCCCGGCGGGCTGCGCAAGGACCTCGCCGAGAAGATCGCCGCCCTGGAGCCGGGGTTCGTCCGCTTCCCCGGCGGCTGCCTCGTCAACACCGGCAGCCATGAGGGGTACGACGAGGCCTCGGGCTGGCAGCGCAAGCGGTCCTACCAGTGGAAGGACACCATCGGCCCGGTCGAGCAGCGCGCCACCAACGCCAACTTCTGGGGATACAACCAGAGTTACGGCCTCGGCTACTACGAGTACTTCCAGTACGCCGAGGACATCGGCGCGATGGCCCTGCCGGTGGTGCCCGCCCTCGTCACCGGATGCGGCCAGAACCGGGCCACCGACGATCCGGCCCTGCTGCGGCGCCACATCCAGGACACCCTGGACCTGATCGAGTTCGCCAACGGCCCCGCCACCTCGGTCTGGGGCAAGAAGCGGGTGGCCATGGGCCATCCGAAGCCCTTCCGTCTCACGCACATCGAGGTGGGCAACGAGGAGAACCTGCCCGACGCGTTCTTCGAGCGCTTCACCGAGTTCAGGAAGGCGATCGAGGCCCGGTACCCGGACATCACCGTGATCTCCAACTCCGGCCCCGACGACAGCGGTTCCACCTTCGAGCGGGCCTGGCAGCTCAACCGTGACGCCAAGGTGGACATGGTCGACGAGCACTACTACAACAGCCCGCGGTGGTTCCTGGAGAACAACGACCGCTACGACGGCTACGACCGCTCAGGGCCCAAGGTGTTCCTCGGAGAGTACGCCTCCCAGGACAACCGCTTCCGCAACGCGCTCACCGAAGCCGCCTTCATGACCGGCCTCGAACGCAACGCGGACGTCGTCGAACTCGCCTCCTACGCCCCGCTGCTGGCCCACACCGGCGCCACGCAGTGGCGGCCCGACATGATCTGGTTCGACAACACACGGTCCTGGGGCTCGACGAGCTACGAGACGCAGAAGCTGTTCATGACGAACGTGGGCGACCGCGTCGTCCCCAGCACGGCGAGCGCCACCCCGGCCACGGCCGGCCCGATCGAGGGCGCGATCGGCCTCTCCACCTGGGCGACCAGCGCCGCCTACGACGACGTACGCGTCACCGGCGAGGACGGCACCACACTCTTCGACGAGGACTTCTCCGGCGGCGACAGCCGGTGGACGAGGGCGGCGGACGCCGGCACCTGGACCGTCGAGGACGGCCGGTACGTCCAGTCCGACGCGGCGGCCGAGAACACCCTGGTCACCGCGGGCGATCCGGCGTGGCGGAACTACGACCTGAACGTGAAGGCCACCAAGCGCTCCGGCAAGGAAGGCTTCCTGGTGGCCTTCGGAGTCAAGGACACCGGGAACTACTACTGGTGGAACCTCGGTGGCTGGAACAACAGCCGGTCCGCGGTGGAGAAGGCGGTCGGCGGCGCCAAGCAGTCGATGACCGAGAACGGCACGACGATCGAGACCGGCCGCGCCTACGACCTGCGCGTCTCGGTCCGCGGCCGTCAGGTCACCCTCTTCCTCGACGGCAAGGAGTGGGGAAGCTTCACCGACGACAAGGTGGCCGAACCCTTCCGGCAGGTCGTCACGCGCGACGGGAAGGACCTCGTGGTCAAGGTCGTCAACGCCCAGGACGCCGCGGCCCGCACCACGATCGACCTCGGCCGGGGTGCCCGAGTCGCCCCCACCGCGCGGCTGACCACCCTCAGCGGGGACCCGGACGCCGTCAACACCGCCGACGACCGGCCGATCACACCGCGCACCTCGGCCCTCACGGGGGTCGGCGCGCACTTCACCCACACCTTCCCGCCGAACTCGATCACCTTCGTACGGCTCGGACTCCGATGACGCCCACCGGTGTACCGGGCCGCCCGGCACACCACCCCACCACCCCACCACCCCACCACCCCACCACCCCACCACCTCACCCCTCCCCTCCGGCAGGAGCCGCCCGCATGACCACTGAACCGCTGTACACGGAAACGGAAGCGACGACCGACCGCACGGGAACGGGCCCCGCGACCAGACGTACCGTGCTGGCGGGCGCCGCCGCGGCCGGCCTCACCGCCGCCATGGCAGGCCAGGCCCGTGCCTCCGCCGGCGGCAGGACACCGACCCGCGAGCTGTTCGGCAGGCTCGCCGACTCCACCAAGGTGTACCGCTGGACCCTGGAGAACGGCGGCACGCGGCTGGGGGTGCTCAGCTACGGCGGCATCGTCCAGTCGCTGGAGATCCCCGACCGCCGCGGCCGGTACACGAACGTGTCCCTGGGCTTCGACAACCTGGACGACTACCTCAAGGCCACCACCTTCTTCGGCGCCCTGATCGGCCGCTACGGCAACCGGATCGCCGGGGGCCGCTTCACCCTCGACGGCCGGACCTACCAACTCCCCCTGAACGACGGGGTGAACACCCTGCACGGCGGCACGAAGGGCTTCGACAAGAGGGTCTGGGACGTCGAGCCCTTCACGGACGCCACCGGGGTGGGCATCGTGCTGCGGTACGTCAGCGGCGACGGCGAGATGGGCTACCCCGGCACGCTCAAGGTGAAGGTGACGTACACCCTCACCCCGCGCGGCACCTGGCGCGTCGACTACGCGGCCACGACGGACCGGGCCACCGTCGTCAACCTCACCAACCACACCTACTTCAACCTCGCCGGGGAGGGGAGCGGCGATGTGTACGGCCATGAACTGACCCTCGAAGCCTCCCGCTACACCCCCGTCGACACCACCCTGATCCCCACCGGGGAACTGGCGAGGGTGGCGGGAACCCCCTTCGACTTCCGTACGGCCAAGCCCGTGGGCCGTGACATCCGGGTGGGCCACCCGCAACTGCTGCGCGGCCAGGGCTTCGACCACAACTGGGTGCTCGACAAGGGCCTCACCGCCGCACCCCGCCTCGCGGCCACGCTCCGCGACCCGGGATCCGGGCGCACCGTAAGGATCGCGACGACCGAGCCGGGAGTGCAGTTCTACTCGGGCAACTTCGTCGTCGGCACCCTGGTCGGCACCTCCGGCCGGATCTACCGCCAGGGCGACGGCCTGTGCCTGGAGACCCAGCACTTCCCGGACTCCCCGAACCAGCCCTCGTTCCCCTCCACCGTGCTGCGTCCGGGCGCCACCTACCGGTCGACGACGGAGCACTCCTTCCACGCCTGACCCCCGGCGGACCACCTTGAGGCGTCGCCCCCGAGCATGTTCGGGGGCGAC
>NZ_JBHZEJ010000052.1:0-60240 GCF_042756365.1 Streptomyces sp. NPDC059092 | reverse complement strand
GGCTGCACACCTACAATCACCACCGCGGACACACCGCGCTCAAAGGCCAGCCACCCGCCAGCCGCGTCCCCAACCTCACGGGTCAGTACACCTAGGGCGCGTATCGAGTCGTGATCAAGGGGTGGTCCGGGTGAGGTCTTTGATCCAGATCATCGCCCCGTCCCGAAGGCGAACCCCACAGACCGATCACGACTCTTCCCCAGGGGCCTGCCGCGCCGGGTCAGCGGCTGGCGAGCTCTGAGAAGATCTCCACCAGTTCGGGCCGGTCGAGCGGGCCGACATGGGGTGCGGCGACGCTTCGCACGTCAGTCGGGTTGTCCGGAGTGAGGCGGTCGGCCTCTTCGATGAATCGGTCCTGCAACTCCAGTGGAATCAGCCGGTCGAGGGTGAAGCGCACATAAGTCCGGGGAATCCGGCCCCAGGTGTGTGCTTCGCCCCGGGCTTCAGCCGTGGGAATGCCGGCGGTCTCGTCCGGTTCGAGCGTGGCGAGCAGCCGGCTCACGCCTTCGTCGGTGAAGTCCGCGGCAAGGGCGTTCTTGACGCCGTGGAACACCGCGGGGTCGGCCGAGCGCCAGTTGAGCCGGCTCACCCCGAGGGCCGCCGGGTCGGCGACCATGGCGGCGGTCACCTGGCCGACCAGGCTCTCGCTGTTCTCCGGGGTTTCGAGATAGGCGGCCAGGTTCGGCAGGTCCACGCAGCAGTAGGCGGCGACGTAAACGACCCGATCGAGCAGGTCAGGGATGGCGTTGCCGACCCGGCTCAGGGTGACGCCGCCCTGGCTCATGCCGACCAGGATCACGGGCCCGTGGCGGCGGGCGCGGCGCACCACCTTCACGACGTGCTCGACGTAGTCGTCGATGGTGATCTCGGCGAGTGGCGACGGCTCGGTCGCCAGCGCTTCGAGGTTCTGCGGGGCCTGGTACGAACGGGGGTAGAACGCCTCCCGGCCGTGTCCCGGAAGGTCGACGGCAACACACCGGTGCCCGCGCAGGGTGAGTTCGCCGGTCAGGCCCGAAGCCCAGGCCGACGAGGAGTTGGTGCCGTGGACGAACACCAGGGTCGGCGGTCGCCGATCGGCGTCGCGGTTCGTTGTCATGGACGTTCTCTCCTCTGTCCGTTGGAAAGGCGGCGTTGAGTTCGCGGTCAACGGTGCGGTGGGCGCGACATCGGCCACAGGGGCGGGCTGTCCGCCACGCGAACCGGCTCGCCGAGATCCTCGAATCCGTGCCGCTGGTAGAGGGCGCGGCTGCGAGGCGAACTCGCCTCCAGATATACGGCCACCCCGTCGGCGTCGGCTCGCTCCAGTCGGTGCCGCAACATCGCAGAGCCGAGTCCAGCGCCCTGCCGCACGCTGAGCACCCCCATGCACGGGAGGTAGAGGTGCGGTTCGCGGGCGGGGTGCCGTGGGGCCAGCGCCTGGCCCAGGGCGAGCAACCGCGCGCCGTTCTCGCCGAAGACCGTCTCCTCGCCCGCCTCCGGCGCGTCCGGGTGCTCCTCATAGGGCGTCCGGCCCGCGGCCAGGCTCAGCCATACCGAGGCGCCCTCGCGACGGCCGGCCAGGTATGCCTCGGCGGCCGGATGGGTGAGCAAGGGGCGGTAGAAGTGCGCCTGGAGACGACCTCGTCGGCGCGCGTCGGGGAAGAGCCAGCAGGCGAGGGGATCGTTCATGAACGCCTCGGTCAGGACGTCCAGCACCGCCTGCTGGTCCGCGTCTTCCGCCCGCCGCACGGATGCGTACGTTGTATCAACAGCCATGCGTACACCGTAATGATGTTGTCCTTGAAGCAGCAGCACTCTTGGCGAAGGTTCTGGTGCCCAGCGCGCTAAAGTGAACTAGTGCTGGAGCTGGTGCACTAGTACATTCTTTGGTAGCCGGCGACCTCACCAAGAGATCGGGGATTCCTGTGCCGACGTCAGCACAGCGACCGGAACCGCCATACCGGCAGATCGTCGCGGAGATCCGTGCCCGGATCCTGACCGGCGACCTGCGGCCCGGCGATCGAGTGCCTTCCATCCGGCAGATCGCCCAGCGATGGGGTGTCGCGGTCGCGACCGCGACCAGAGCCATGGCCACTCTCCGCGACGACGGGCTGGTCGAGACGAAGGTCGGTGCCGGCACGGTGGTCAGCACCCGCACGGGTCAGAAGCGGCCGGTCGGCCTCACCACACCACTGGGACCGCGGCGGGTCAGCGCCCCCAAGCGGTCACTGAACCGGCAGCACCTTCTTCGCGCCGCCATCGCGATCGCCGACAACGAGGGATTCGACGCCGTATCCATGCGGCGACTCGCGGCCGAGCTGGGCGTCGGTCCGATGTCGCTGTACCGGCATGTGGCGACCAAAGACGAACTGGTGACGCAGATGACCGACGAGGTCTTCGGCGAACCGGAGCTGCCCGTCCCGGGGCCGGAAGGGTGGCGGGCCAAGCTCGAACTGATCTCCCGCCGGCAATGGCAGCTGTGCCGGCGACACCTCTGGCTGCCCAGGGCCGTCTCGTTCACTCGCCCGTTGCTCGTGCCCAACATGATGGCGCACACCGAGTGGACCCTGCGCGCACTCGACGGACTTGGACTGCCCATGACGACACGGATCCGAGAGGCACTCACGCTGCACGCGCTGGTCCTCACCGTCGCGCTGTCCATGGCGGATGAGGTCGAAGCCGAGCAGGAGACCGGTGTGACGCTCGACCGGTGGTGGCTGACACAGCGGGCCCGGGCCGACGAGCTCCTCCACTCCGGACGATTTCCGCTGCTGGCCGCGGTTACCGGGGAAGCGGTGTCGGACGTGGACGGATTGTTCGAGTACAGCCTTGCCCGCCATCTCGACGGTTTCGCCGCCCTGGTGGAGGGGCACGCCCGAACGAGCCCGTAGTCCTGTCCTCGTCAGAAGTGCTGAGGCAGGTTCGTGTCCGACGCGGTGGCCGGGCCGGCCGATCAGGCCGGCCCGGCCGGGCGCGGCGGGCCGGTGCCCGGGCTCCCCGGGTCAGCACACGCCCAGGACCGTACCGAGGTTCCCGCGCTGTGGGACTCCTGGCACACGCGCCCGGCGTCACCGGCACCCGGGACGCCGGCCGTAGCCACGGCGGTGGCGGGTCCAGGGCGCGGGGATGGTGACGAGGACCGGGCTGCGGGAGCAGTAACAGGCGTACGCGTACGCCTGTTCCGCGTCCACCGGTACGTGCGGTGCGGGCAGGTCCCGTTCGGGGCGGCCCGCCCACGCGTACAGGGTGCCCGGCACCAGCACGACGAGGCTGCCGGTCAGGGCGACAACGCCCCACAGGACGCGGTCGACTTCCCCACGCTCAACATCACCCCGCCGCCAGCACCGCCGCGACCACCGGTCCCGCCGCGTCGCCGCCGTGGCCTCCGGCCTCCACGACCGCCGCCGCGGCGAGGTCGTTGTGGTAGCCCGTGAACCAACTGTTCGACGTTTCCTGGCCGTCGACCTCCGCCGAGCCGGTCTTCGCGCCCTTTTCGCCGCCGAGCCCGGCCATCGCCTTCGCGCCCGTACCGCTCGTCGCCGTCAGCCGCATCATGGCGCGCAACTGCTGCGCCACGCCGGACGGCAGCGAGCGGGACGCCGTCGCGATCTCCCGGTCGTCCAGCGAGGGGGAGACGATGACCGGCTGCTTGAACGCGCCGTTCTTCGCGGTGGCCGTGACGGACGCCATGTTGAGCACGTTCATCTGGACCGTGCCCTGCCCGATGTACTGGGCCGCCGCCTCGCCGCCCGACGACGTCGGGATGGAGCCGTCGAAGGACGCGACGCCGGTCTTCCAGTTGTCGAGGCCGATCCCGAAGACCTCGGCCGCCTCCTTGGGCAGCGCGCCGTCGTCGTCCACGTCGTCGATCAGCTTGATGAAGGCGGTGTTGCAGGAGCGGGCGAAGCTCTGCGAGAACGGCCGGCCGTCGATGGAGAAGTCGTCCAGGTTCTTGAAGGTGCGCCCCATGTAGATCGCGTTCTTCGGGCACTCGGCGGTCCGGTCCGCGCCGATCAGGTCCTTCTCCAGCAGCATCGCCGCCGTCACGATCTTCAGGGTGGAGCCGGGCGCCTGCTTGCCGAGCATCGCGGCGTTGAAGCCGTCCTCGCGGTTGTTCGCCACGGCCAGGATCTCGCCCGTGCTCGGCTTGACCGCCGCGACGGACGCCTCGCTGAACTTCTTCACCGAGGTCTCGGCGGCGGCCTGGACGGTCGCGTCCAGCGTCGTCCTCAACGTGCCCTCCTTGCCCTCGGCGAGGGTCAGGAGGGACTCGTCGGCGGTGGCGTCGGGGCCGGTGGTGCCGTCCGCGCCCGTGTCGCTCCTCAGCATCAGCTCGATGCCGGCCGAGCCGCCCGCCTCCTTGCCGTACCGCTCGCGGAGCTGGTCGAGGACCGACCCGAGCGACGGGTACTTCTCCTTCGTCAGCTCGACGCCGTTGCGGTCGACCGCCTTGATGGGCGGTACGGACGCCTCCGCCGTTTCGAGGCGGGTGTCCTTCGTCAGCTTCGGGTGGATCACGGACGGCGCCCAGGAGACCAGCGGGCGGCCCGTCGACAGGCCGCGCACCACGGTCAGTTCCGAGGTGTACGTCCAGGGCTTGCTCTTGCCGTCCAGCTCGACCTTCGCCTTGACGGTGAACGGCACCTTCGCGCCGACCGCCGGGCCCGGAGTGATCACCGCGTCGGTGACATGGGCCTCGGTGCGGTACGCGCCGATGACGGGCGACGCGGCGGTCGGGTCGTTGGTGAGCTGCGCGATGCCCGCCGCGTCGCCGCCCTCCGCCCACTTGGTCAGGAAGTCCTTCGACGCCCGGTCGATCTCGGCGGCGCTCAGCGGTCCGGTCTTGACCTCGCGGGTCGAGGCCGACTTCGTCTCCGCGTCCGTGCCGCCGCCGGCCATCCCGTTGTAGACGTTGTACGCGCCGTAACCCACTCCACCGGCGAACACGAGAAACACTCCGCCTATGACGGCGGTCTTCGCTCCACTGCGCATGAGTGGCGGTCACCCCTCCCCAGGAGCCTCCTCGAACATCTGAACATGTTCAAGGAAGTCATCGACTCGGAACTCTACGGGACGGTTGAGTCACCGGAGGAGAGCGTTACCGGACTGCTACAGAGGCCCCGGCCGAGGCGCCGGGTGTCAGCCACCGCCGCGCGGCAGCGCCGTCTCCGTCCAGATGACCTTGCCGTGCGCCGTGTACCGCGTCCCCCACCGGTCGGCGAACTGCGCGACCAGGAAGAGCCCCCGCCCGCCCTCGTCGGTGGCCGCGGCGGCGCGCAGGTGCGGGGAGGTGGCGCTGGTGTCGGAGACCTCGCAGATCAGCGTACGGTCGCGCAGCAGCCGGACCCCGATGGGCCCCGAGGCGTACCGGATGGCGTTGGTGATCAGCTCGCTCAGCACCAGCTCCGTGGTGAACGCCGCCTCCGCCAGGCCCCAATCGGCGAGCCGGCGGCTGACCTCGGCGCGTACCGCGGCCACCGCCGCCGGGTCGTGCGGCACCGTCCACTCGGCGATCCGGTCCGCGTCGAGCCGGCGGACGCGGGCGACGAGGACGGCGATGTCGTCGCTCGGCCGGTCGGGGACCAGCGCGTGGAGCACCGCCTCGCAGGTGGTCTCCGGGTCCTGCCCGGCGCTTCCGGAGAGCGCGGCCCGCAGGTGTTCGAATCCCACGTCGATGTCCCACGCGCGGTTCTCGATGAGGCCGTCCGTGTACAGCACCAGCCGGCTGCCCTCAGGCAGCGTGAACTCGGTCGTCTCGTACGGCAGCCCGCCGATCCCGAGCGGCAGCCCGGCCGGCAGGTCCAGGAACTCGGTGCTGCCGTCCGGGTGGACGAGCGCGGGCGGCGGGTGTCCGGCGCGGGCCACCGTGCAGAGCCCGGAGGCCGGGTCGTAGACCGCGTACACGCAGGTGGCGCCGGTGACGGCGGTCCTGCCCTCGGACGGCCGGGCCGCGCCGTCCTCGCCGGCCCCTTCGGCGCCCTCCTCCTCTTCGTCGATCCGGCTGACCAGCTCGTCCAGGTGCCCGAGCAGTTCCTCGGGCGGCAGGTCGAGCGCCGAGAAGTTGGCGACGGCCGTCCGCAGCCGCCCCATCGTGGCCGCCGCGTGCACCCCGTGCCCGACCACGTCGCCCACCACCAGCGCCACCCGCGCCCCCGGCAGGGCCAGGACGTCGAACCAGTCGCCGCCCACGCTCGACTCCGCCGGCAGATAGCGGTAGGCGAGGTCGAGGGCGCTCTGCTCCGGCAGCCGGGCGGGCAGCAGGCTGTGCTGGAGCACGACCGCCATGGTGTGCTCGTGCGTGTAGCGGCGCGCGTTGTCGACACAGACGGCCGCGCGGCCGGCCAGCTCACCGGCCAGGGAGAGATCGTCCGGCTCGAAGGGATCGGGGCGCGGCGCGCGCCAGAAGTTGACCATCCCCAGCATGACGCCCCTGGCCAGCAGCGGAACCGTGATGAAGGAGTGGAACCCGTACTCCAGCAGCAGCTCGCCGCGCTCGGGGTCGTGCCGGCTCCAGTTGTGCGAGGAACGCAGATCGGTGGTGAGTACGGGCTCCCCGCGGGCCAGGCTCTCGCTCTGCGGGGAGAACGGCACCAGGCTGAAGGCGACGCCGACCCGGTAGAGCGGCGAGTCGTCCGCGACCCCGTGCACGGCGATCCGGCGCAGCGCCTCCCTGGCCGCGGGGCCCGGCTCCCTGCCGCTCAGTACCGGTTCCGCGAGGTCGACGCTGACGAAGTCCGCGAAGCGGGGGACGGCCACCTGGGCGAGTTCCTCGGCCGTACGCGTCACGTCCAGGGTGGTGCCGATCTGGGTGCTCGCCTCGTAGAGGAGGGCGAGCCGGCCGCGCGCCCGCTCGGCCCGCCCGGAGAGCGCGCGCAGCTCGGTGGAGTCGCGCAGCGTGGTCACCCAGCCGGCCGGCCCGCCGGCCCGGTCGGTGGGGCGGCGGTTGACCACGAGCTGCCGCTCCCCGGAGTTCACCACCTCGTCGTCGGCGACCTGCTCGGAGGTGAGCAGCCGCGCCGTCTCCGGGGCGAGCCCCAGATCCGACACGTACCGGCCCTCCGAGTCCGGGGGGAGGCCGAGGAGGAGGGCCGCCTCGTCGTTGACGAGCAGCAGCCGGCTGTCCCCGCCGACGATCAGCACGCCCTCCCGGACGGCGTGCAGGACCGCGTCGTGGTGCTCGTACATCCGGGTCATCTCGGCCGGGCCGAGCCCGTGGGTCTGCCGGCGCAGGCGGCGGTTCATGTACACCGTCCCGGCGGTGGTCAGCAGGAGGCCGCCGGCGGCCGCGCCGAGGAGCACCGGGAGCTGCTGTTCCACGGCGGTGCTGACCTTGGCGATGGTGATCCCGGCCGAGACCAGGCCGACGACCTTCCGGTCGGGGCCGAAGACCGGCACCACCGCGTACACGGCGGGGCCCAGGGTGCCCGTGTTCCTCGCGGTGAACGCGTGGCCCTCCTGGGCGGGCTTGAGCTCCCCGACGAAGTGCTGGCCGATCCGGGCCGGGTTGGGGTGGGTGTACCGGATGCCCCGCGTGTTCGTGACCACGACGAAGTCGACGCCGGAGAGCTTGCGCGCGGCCTCCGCGCGCGGCTGGAGGATCGCGGTCGGGTCGGGGGAGCGCAGCGCCGCCGCGATGCCGGGGGAGTTCGCGAACGTCCCCGCGACGGCGAGGGAACGGTTCGTCGCCTCCTGCTGGCTGTCGCGGTGGGCCTGGAGGACGACGGCGGTCGCGGCGGCGGCCACCAGCAGCAGCACGATCACGGCCTGGAAGAGGAAGACCTGCCCCGCGACGCTGCTGTTCCCGATCCGCGGCCAGGATCCGCCGCGCCACCAGGACCCGGCCCGCCACCAGGACCGAGGGCCGGTTGAGGGCCGGGGCTCGCCTGGGCGTCGGGCCAATCGGGCCATACGGACAGATCTACACCAGGATCCGGAGGGAGGCGACCGCTGTCCGGCCCCCGGATCCGCGCTCGGGGCTCCACCCCCGGCTCCGTACCGACGGCTTCGTACCGGCGGCTCCGTCTTCGGGTCCCTACCGACGGCTCCGCTACACCCAGGTGTCCAGCCACATCCGGTTGCGCCACGAGTCGAGCGGGATCGCCGTGCCCGTGTAGATCGGCCAGAAGTAGATGAAGTTCCAGACGATCAGCAGGACCAGCACCCCCGCGCCGACCGCGCCGATCGTTCTGCGCCGTTCGTCCGAGCCCTGCGGGCCCAGGATCGCGCCGATCATCATCGCCACCGCCAGACAGAGGTACGGGACGAAGACGACCGCGTAGAAGAGGAAGATCGTCCGCTCCTGGTAGAGGAGCCAGGGGCCCCAGCCGACCGCCACCGCGCAGGCGATCGCGCCGGCGCGCCAGTCGCGGCGGAAGAACCACCGCCACAGGACGTAGAGCAGCGCGAACGCGCCCGCCCACCACAGCATCGGCGTGCCGATCGCCAGGACCTCGCGGGCGCACTTACCGGCGGTCGACGCCGGGCAGCCGTCCTGGCCCGCGGCCGGGTCCTCGTAGAAGTACGAGACCGGGCGGCCCAGGACGATCCAGCTCCACGGGTTGGACTGGTAGGTGTGGCCGGACGTCAGGTTGATGTGGAACTGGTACACCTCGTACTCGTAGTGCCACAGGCTGCGCACCCAGTCGGGCAGCCAGGTGAAGTGGCCGCCCTTGCCCGCCGTCGTGGCCCAGTCCCGGAAGTAGCCCTTGTCGGTGACGATCCAGCCGGTCCACGAGGCGATGTACGTGGCGATCGCGACCGGCACCGTCGAGAAGAACGCCGGGACGATGTCCCGCTTCAGCACCGCCAGGTGCGGCCGTACCGCACCCGCCGTACGGCGCGCGCCGACGTCCCACAGGACCGCCATGACCGCGAAGGCGGCCAGGATGTAGAGCCCGTTCCACTTCGTCGCGAAGGCCAGGCCGAGCATCAGCCCGGCGGCCAGCCGCCACGGCCGCCATCCCAGGCGCAGCCCCTCCGCGACCGAGGCTTCGGGGCGCAGGACGCCCTCCTCCTCGTCCACCGGGAGCGCCGCCGCCAGGCGGGCTCTGGACCGGTCGCGGTCGATCAGCAGACAGCCGAACGCGGCCAGCACGAAGAACATCAGCACCAGGTCGAGCAGGGCCGTCCGGCTCATCACGAAGTGCAGGCCGTCCACCGCGAGCAGCGCGCCCGCCAGGCACCCCAGGAAGGTGGAGCGGAAGAGGCGGCGGCCGATCCGGCAGAGCATCAGCACGGAGAGCGTGCCGAGCACCGCCACCATGAAGCGCCAGCCGAAGGGGGTGAAGCCGAACATCTGTTCGCCGAGGCCGATGACCCACTTGCCGACCGGCGGATGCACCACATAGCCGGGGTCGGCGGGCACCGGGACGGAGGACGGGTCCCTCAGGATCGACGTGTCGACGTCCTTGGGCCAGCTCCCCTCGTACCCCTGGTTGATCAGGGCCCAGGCGTCCTTGGCGTAGTACGTCTCGTCGAATATCACCGCCTTGGGGTTGCCCAGGTTCCAGAACCGCAGCACACCCGCGACCAGCGCGACGAGCGCAGGGCCGCCCCACGCCGACCAGCGGACCAGCCGCTCGGCGAGCGGGGCCGGCACCCCGAGCACGGCCCACAGCCGGTCCGAGGGCCGGGTGTACGGCGGCACCAGGCGTTCGCGCAGGCCCGTCACCGGCCGCGGGGCATGGCCGAATCGGCGCAGCCGCTGAGGCCATGAGGGCTGCTTCTCGTCGGCGTCGTGCCCCTGGAGGGCTTCTGGCGCAGTACTGGTCACCGCGCCATCGTAGGGAACGCCGCTGTGCGAGGCGCGCGTCCCGTCCTGCGAGGATGGCGAATGTGACTGCGACACCTGGAACACCGACCCCGACAGCCGCCTCGACGACCGCCGCGACCGGCGCCCCGGCATCCCCCGGAACGCTGGTCCTCGCGGGCACGCCCATCGGCGATGTCACGGACGCGCCGCCCCGGCTCGCCGCCGAGCTGGAGAGCGCCGAGGTGATCGCCGCCGAGGACACCCGGCGGCTGCGCCGGCTCACCCAGGCGCTCGGGGTGCACACCCGGGGGCGGGTCGTGTCGTACTTCGAGGGGAACGAGTCCGCCAGGACGCCCGAGCTGGTGGCGGCGCTGACGGGCGGGGCGCGGGTGCTGCTGGTCACGGACGCGGGCATGCCGTCCGTCTCCGACCCCGGCTACCGGCTGGTTGCCGCGGCCGTCGAGCAGGGCATCCGGGTCACGGCGGTGCCGGGTCCCTCGGCCGTGCTGACCGCGCTGGCGCTCTCCGGGCTGCCCGTGGACCGCTTCTGCTTCGAGGGGTTCCTGCCGCGCAAGGCGGGCGAACGGCTGAGCAAGCTGCGCGAGGCGGCCGGCGAGCGGCGCACGCTCGTCTACTTCGAGGCCCCGCACCGGCTGGACGACACCCTCGCCGCGATGGCCGAGGTCTTCGGCGCCGACCGCAGGGCCGCCGTCTGCCGCGAGTTGACCAAGACGTACGAGGAGATCAAGCGCGGCCCGCTGGGCGAGCTGGCGGCGTGGGCGGCCGAGGGCGTACGGGGTGAGATCACCGTGGTCGTGGCGGGCGCCCCGGACCCGGTACCCGGCGATCTCGACGCCGACGAGCTGGTACGGCGGGTACGGGTGAGGGAGGAGGCGGGGGAGCGCCGCAAGGAGGCGATCGCCGCTGTCGCCGTCGAGGCGGGCGTGCCCAAGCGGGAGGTGTTCGATGCTGTCGTCGCGTCAAAAAACGCGGCGCGCACGGCCCCCGCGGAAGGTAAAGGACTATCGTGAAATGTAAAGCGCAGACCGCGTGCCGGGTCATTGGGACATGAGAAGGCCAAGACCCATCCAATAATCGACAGGCGCTGATGCGCTCCCGCCTTCGAAGGCGTCCACTGGGTCAGTGGAGAGGAGCTGGCATGAGTGAGATCACGGGCACAGCCGTAGTTCACGAGGCATATGCCTTTTGTTGCATGCGCTGTGGACACGGCTGGGAGCAGGCTTACGACATAGAGCATCATGTCGACGGCTCGGGCCAGAATGTCGTGGTGTACAAGACGGACGGGGTACGGGTTCCTTCCCCGCTCTCCAGCCCGAGCTGCCAGAACTGCGGCGGCCATGTCGTACGCATCATGAGGTCCGGACAGGTCTCGTCGGTCCGGGCGCTGATGACGGAGCAGCACCACCCGGCGAAGACCGCCAAGGCGGCGAAGGCCGCGCGTGCCGAGACGGCCGCGGTGACGGCCGGGGACAAGGGGGGCGCGGGCGCGGAAGGGCAGCCGGGCGAGGAGATACCCGCCCAGGCGCCGGGCGGCGAGATATCCGCCGGATCCGCCGGGAAGCCCGCCGAGGGGCACCACCACTGGCACCTCTCCGACCTGCTGCACCCGTTCCAGCACCACCACCGCCCGTGAGCGCGCGGGGCCGGCCCCGCGCGCCGGATCCGTCCGGATCCCGGCCGGCCGGCCCCCCGTAGGATCGCGTCCATGAGTTCGAAGCAAGCCCCGCCGCCGCTGCCCGATCCCCTTCGGGTGGCGGTCGCGGACGCGCACACCCACCTGGACATGCAGGAAGGCACCGTCGCCGAGGCCCTGGAGAAGGCGGCCTCGGTCGGTGTGACGACGGTGGTCCAGGTGGGGTGCGACCTCAAGGGATCGCGCTGGGCCGCCGAGACGGCCGCGGCGTACGACAGCGTCCACGCGGCGGTCGCGCTGCACCCCAACGAGGCGCCGCGCATCGTGCACGGCGACCCCGACGGCTGGTCGCGCCAGGGCGCCCGCGCGGGCGGCGGCGACGCGGCGCTGGACGACGCGCTGGACGGGATCGACGCGCTGGCCGCACTGGAGCGGGTACGGGCCGTCGGCGAGACCGGGCTCGACTATTTCCGTACGGAGCCCGAGGGCCGGGCGGCGCAGGAGCGCTCGTTCCGCGCCCACATCGAGATCGCCAAGCGCCACGGGAAGGCGCTCGTGATCCACGACCGTGAGGCGCACGCCGACGTGCTCCGTGTCCTGGCGGAGGAAGGCGCTCCGGAACGCACCATTTTCCATTGTTATTCCGGCGACGCCGAAATGGCCGAGATTTGTGCCGCCGCCGGTTATTACCTGTCCTTCGCTGGAAATGTCACCTTCAAAAACGCTCAATTGTTGCGTGACGCGCTCACCGTAGCGCCGCTCGATCTTGTCCTGGTCGAGACCGACGCACCTTTTCTCACCCCCGCGCCCTTTAGGGGACGGCCGAATGCCCCCTATCTCATTCCCGTCACCCTGCGGGCCATGGCGGAGGTGCGCGGGATCGGCGAGGACGCGATGGCGGAGGCGATCGCGCGGAACACGGCCCGGGCGTTCGATTACTGAACCGCCGCTGAACCGCCGCTGAATCGCTGTCGGGGGCAGGGATCGCACGCGCGTGCGCATGGGTACGCTGGGTAGCTGAGCCGCTTTGGAGAGTGACCGAAGCTCCGCTAGGGTCCGGGTGCATCCCGCACCGGATCCCGTGGAGCGTCGTGAGCAATGCACAGGGCAGTCACCGTGCGACACGCGGCGGGCGCCGCGCTCCCTCCCGGCGCCGGGCACCCGCCGCCCCCGCCTCGACACCCGAAGCGCTGCGCCGGCTGCTCCCGCAGGCCCTCGTCGTCGCCTTCCTCGCGGGCGGCACCTCCGCCTTCCTCGTCCACGACAAGGCCGTACGGCTGAGCGTCGACGGCGTACCGCGCACCATGCACACCTTCGCCGGCGACGTCGGGGAACTCCTCGCCCACGAGGGCGTCGCCGTCGGCGCGCACGACATCGTCGCCCCCGCGCCCGGTGCCCCGCTCGACCACGGCGACGAGGTCGTCGTCCGCTACGGCCGCCCCGTCCTGCTCACCCTCGACGGGCAGCGCCGCCGCGTCTGGACCACGGCCCGCACGGTCGAGGGGGCGCTGCGCCAGCTCGGGGTGCGGGCCGAGGGCGCGTACCTCTCCGTGTCGCGCTCGGCCGCCATCGCCCGGCACGGCCTGGCGCTGGACGTACGGACCGAGCGCGCCCTGACCTTCCTCGCCGACGGCCGCGAACACCCGCTGCGTACGAACGCGGCGACCGTCACCGAGGCGCTCGCCGAGACCGGGATCACCCTGAGCGGCCAGGACGCCACCTCCGTACCGGGCGACAGCTTCCCGCGCGACGGCCAGACCGTCACGGTCCTGCGCGTCACGGCGGGCGAGGAGACCCACGAGGAGGCCGTCCCGTACGACACCGTGCGCACCGAGGACCCGGCGCTCCCGCGCGGCACGGAGGTC
This sequence comes from Streptomyces sp. NPDC059092, assembly GCF_042756365.1. NCBI lineage: Bacteria > Bacillati > Actinomycetota > Actinomycetes > Kitasatosporales > Streptomycetaceae > Streptomyces > Streptomyces sp. NPDC059092. The sequence goes on along the minus strand of NZ_JBHZEJ010000052.1, from coordinate 46,991 downwards.
GTCGACCAGCGGGGGCACCAAGGCGCACGCCGGATCACGTACGCCGTGCGCACCGTCAACGGCGTACGGCACAAACCCCGGCGCATCCGTACCGAGACGGTGCGCGCGCCGGTCGCCCAGCGGGTCAGGGTCGGTACGAAGGTGCCGCCGGCGTCCGTCGCGGGCGCGGACGGGCTCAACTGGGGCGGGCTCGCCGCCTGCGAGTCGGGCGGTCGGCCGGACGCCGTCGACGCGTCGGGGAACTACGGCGGGCTCTACCAGTTCGACACCGGGACCTGGCAGGCCCTCGGCGGCGGCGGACGGCCCCAGGACGCCCCGGCCGCCGAACAGACCTACCGCGCGAAGAAGCTCTACGTACAGCGGGGGGCGAGCCCGTGGCCGCACTGCGGCCGTAGGCTGACCGGGTGAGCACCACTGAGCCCGACGTACCGGACGCCCCCTCCGGCGTCCCTTCCGACGCCCCTGCCGCCCCTCCCGCCGCCTCCGACGCCCTGCTGGGGCCCGCGGAAGTCCGCGAACTGGCGGCGGCGCTGGGCGTACGCCCGACCAAGCAGCGCGGCCAGAACTTCGTCATCGACGCCAACACCGTCCGCCGGATCGTCCGCACCGCCGAGGTGCGCCCCGACGACGTGGTCGTGGAGATCGGCCCCGGGCTCGGCTCGCTGACCCTGGCGCTGCTGGAGGCGGCGGACCGGGTGACGGCGGTGGAGATCGACGACGTCCTCGCGGGCGCCCTGCCCGCGACGATCGCCGCCCGGATGCCGGAGCGCGCCGGACGCTTCGCGCTGGTGCACTCGGACGCGATGCGGGTACGGGAGCTGCCGGGCCCGGCGCCGACCGCGCTGGTCGCGAACCTGCCGTACAACGTCGCCGTACCCGTGCTGCTGCACATGCTGGAGCACTTCCCGACCATCGAACGCACCCTGATCATGGTCCAGGCCGAGGTCGCCGACCGGCTGGCGGCGGCACCGGGCAACAAGGTGTACGGGGTGCCGTCGGTGAAGGCCAACTGGTACGCGGACGTCAGGCGCGCGGGCGCGATCGGCCGGACCGTCTTCTGGCCCGCGCCCAACGTCGACTCCGGCCTGGTCTCGCTCGTACGCCGGACGGAGCCGGTGAAGACGACGGCGTCCAGGACGGAGGTCTTCGCGGTCGTCGACGCGGCCTTCGCGCAGCGCCGCAAGACCCTGCGCGCGGCGCTCGCGGGCTGGGCGGGCTCGGCCCCGGCGGCGGAGGCGGCGCTGGTCGCGGCGGGTGTGTCGCCGCAGGCGCGCGGGGAGTCGCTGACGGTGGAGGAGTTCGCGCGGATCGCGGAGTCGAAGGGCGCCGCGGAACCGAGGGGTGTGGCGGAACCTAAGGGCGCCGCGGAGTCGAAGGGGGCCGGCGCGTGACCACTTCCGAGCGGGCACGGGTACGGGTACGGGTCCCGGCCAAGGTCAACGTCCAGCTCGCCGTGGGCGCGGCGCGCCCCGACGGCTTCCACGACCTGGCCAACGTCTTCCTCGCCGTCGGCCTGTACGACGAGATCACGGTGACGCCCGCGGACACGCTCCGCATCACCTGTGAGGGCCCGGACGCCGCCCAGGTCCCCCTGGACGCGACGAACCTCGCGGCGCGCGCCGCGCTCGCGCTGGCGCGGCGGCACGGCATCGATCCGTCCGTCCACATCCACATAGCCAAGGACATCCCGGTCGCGGGCGGCATGGCCGGCGGCAGCGCGGACGGCGCGGGTGCCCTGCTGGCCTGCGACGCGCTCTGGTCGCTGAATTCCTCGCGCGACGAACTTCTGGCGATCTGCGCGGAGTTGGGCAGCGACGTACCGTTCAGCCTGATCGGCGGAGCGGCGCTGGGCACCGGCCGGGGCGAACACCTCACGCCCCTCGACACCGGCGGCACGTTCCCCTGGGTGTTCGCGGTCGCCGACGGCGGGCTCTCCACCCCGACGGTCTTCCGGGAGTTCGACCGCCTCACCGCCGGCACCCCCGTACCGCCCCCGGCCGCCGACCCGGAGCTGCTCGACGCCCTCCGTACCGGCGACGCCACCGCCCTCGCCGCCACCCTGTCGAACGACCTCCAGCCCGCGGCCCTCGCCCTGCGCCCCTCCCTGGCGGACACCCTGGCGGCGGGTACGGCGGCGGGCGCGCTGGCGGCCCTGGTCTCGGGATCGGGGCCGACGACGGCGTTCCTCGCCAAGTCCCCGGAAGCGGCGGACGAGGTGGCCGAAGCCCTGCTGGCCTCGGGGACCTGCCGTACGGCCCGGGTCGCGACCTCACCGGCCGAGGGCGCGACGGTGCTGGAACACACGGGCCCCGGGCGTATCTGACGCGGCGTTACGGCCAACCGTAGGCAGTTGTCCGCCAATGGCTCAAGATCCATTGCGTCGGATGGCAGGGCGGCGCGGGGTGCCGGAGTCTGGCGGCGGGTGGCCGCGGTGTCAGGGCGGCCACCCGCCCCCTGACGACAAGGAGTTCCATGCCTGTTCTCCGCGCGCGCCTGCTGCCCGTCCTCACCGGAATCGCGGCCCTGGCGGGCCTGATCGCCCTGGAGCCCGGCCCGCCCCCCGTCGCCGCCACCCCCGTTCCCGTCGCGGCTGCCGCGCCTGCTCCCGCCCCCGCCGCCGCTGTCACGCCGCAGCCGCAGCACGGCGCGGGACCGGCCATCGCGGCGGCCCCCACCCCGCCGATGCCGGCCCCCGAGCCGCCGTCGCCCGGCAAGCCGTCACCTCCGCCGGTGCCCCCGGCCAAGCCGGTGCCCTCCGCCCCGGGGACCGACCCGTGCGGAGCGATCAACGGCATCCCGGCGAGCCAGGCCTGCTCGGGCGTGGGCAAGAACCAGACGGCCAACGACACGTGCCAGTCGGCGAGTTTCCACGACTGCAGCACACCGATGACGGGTCAGGCCCAGGGCACCTGGCAGAAGGACCAGAACAGCCAGGCCCAGGCCCAGCAGGACTTCCACGCCGTACCCCGTGACCAGTCCGCCGCGGCCGGCACGGCGCAGCTGTGCCACTCCTCCTCCGGCATGCGGGAACGGCTGAACGACACACAGGTGATCGTCCCCCCGTCCACCTGGTGGGCCTGCTGACCCGACGGGTCCGCTGTCCCGACGGGTCCGCTGTCCCGACCGGTCCGCTGACCTGATGGGTCCGTCGGCCAACCCGCCCGGCCCCGCGCCCGGACGCGGGGCGCCCCGCTCCAGACCAAGGAGGCATCCGTGCCACGACGCCGTGCCCGACGACGCTGCATGACCGCCCTGCTCGGCGGTTCGCTCGTCCTCACCGCCCCGCCCGCCCCGGCCGCCGCCGCCGAGCCCGTCGCCGCCCCCGTCGAGAACGCCGATCACGCGGAACCCCTGGTGGCCACGGGGACCGCGACGAAGCCCCCGGACCGGTGGACGGCGGTGCAGACCCAGCTCCTCTCCGCGCCCGTCGCGGGCCACCCGGACAAGCTCCAGGCGACCGCCCTGAACCGTGGCCCGAGCCCGAACCAGGGCACCCTGTCCACCCGGCTCTGGCGGGTGCAGAAGGGCGCCAAGGTCACCGTGTCCTGGGACGACAGCCCCAGCTCCCTGACCGAGTGCAAGCCGGACGAGGTCGCGAACGGGCAGCTGTACGACGTGACCGCGGCGGGCACGGCGAGCGACCGGCCCGCTTCCTTCACCACGAAGAGCACCGAACCCGGGAAAGCGAACTGGCTCCACGGCCCGCAGCGCCGGTCGTACTCCTTCACGGCCGGCGAGAACAACCCGAAGATCGCCTTCGCCTCCAGACCGGCGGACAAGGCGTCCAAGTGCGGCCCGCAGCTCACCCGGTTCACCGCGACCCAGGAACCCGCGCCCGTACCGTACGACGACAAGAAGCCACGGCTGCCGATGCCCGAGGCGTACAAGGCGCACGAGCCCGTCCCGCCCAAGGACGTCGTGACGGCCTGCAACTCCGCGGGCGCCTGCCGCTTCGAGAAGGACGACCGCTACTCCTTCCGCTACTACGACCGGCCCCGCACGGTCGGCCAGGCGTACATCAACTGCACCCGGAACCCGATCACCGATCAGCGCCCGATGAACTGGGAGGAGTTCCCCTACGACAACCTCACCCAGTACTTCGTCAAGGAGGAGAAGAAGCCGCTCAACCCGCGCGACCCGCTCAACAAGAGCCTCAGCGAGATCGCCGCGCAGATCGAGACCGGCTTCACCGGCTCCGACGGCAACCCGCTCGCCATGGCCACCACCAACCCCCTCCTGTGGAACCGCAAGGAGGACCGCACCCTCACCGTCACCGTCCAGCCCGGCGAGGTGAGCTGGATCGAGGTGCAGGCCGCCCGCGAGCGCACCGTCGGCACCCTGGTGCACGACAAGAACGTCATGCGCCTCGACATCACGCTGGACGTGCCGTCCGGGTCGTTCGGCGACCGCTTCTACCAGCGCACCGGCCCGATGAGCCAGGTCGAACTGACCCGCTGCGCCGACGCCCGGGACAACGCGCGGACCCCGGACAACACCATCGGCGCCCCGACCCTGCGCTCCGGGAGCCCGGCGCCCGGACTCCTGCCGGTCACACGGCGCCCGTAACTCCGTACGACCGCATTCGTAGCCTCGTACGTACGACGAGAGGGAAGGGGGACCGGACGCGAAGTCGGGTCCCCCTTCCCTCTCGGTCTCCCTTTCCGTGTCGGTGGGATCAGCCGGTCCGGCGCCACGTCCCGTCGCGCTCCAGGACGTACTGCCCGGTGAGGCCCCTCGTCCCGGAGCGCGGGGCCGCCCGCCGGACGCTCCTCGGCTCGTCGTCGGGCTGGCGGGCCTGGGCTCCCGAGGGCCGCAGCGTCTGGCACTTGTCGGGGTTGGTGAAGGTCTGCGCCACGATGGTGGAGGAGTTCACCGTCGAAGGACCGTCCACCGTCACGTTCTTGACCAGCTTGCCCGTGCCGTCCACGACGAGGTCGCCGACCGTACGGGTCATGGCGTTCAACGCGCCGAACTGAAGCTCGTCATTGGCCTTGACGGTGAACGTCACCTGCGTCGTCTCGGTGTTGGTCATGGACCAGGTGTGGTTCCAGGTGCCCTTGAAGGCCGCGGTGAAGGCGCCCCGCAGAGCGAGGTGGATATTGCTCTTCGACGCCACGGTGGTGCTGCCCATCTCCGTCATCTGCTCGGTGGTCGTGGACGTGTGCTCCACGGTGGCACTGGAGGTCGCCGTCCCCTCGACCGTGGTCTCCTGGTTGGGACCCTTGTCCTTGGGCGCGGTGTGATTGGTGGTGCCGAGCTTGGCGCTCCCCGTCTGGGTCGCGCTGGCCTTGTCGCTCTCCTGCTGCGTCTGCTGCGCGGTGACCTGCCCCGTACCCGACCCGCTGACCTCGTTGTCGGTCGCGGCGGTCCCCTCGATGGTGCCGCTGCCGGAGATCTCCCCGCCGATGTTGTCCGTACTGCTCGACTGGAGCGCGACCGTACGGGAGACGGTCATCGGCTCGTTCGTACAGTTGATGGCGCCGTTGGCCACGGAGTGGACGGCACTCGTGAACTCACGCGAGCGGGCCGGATCGATCCGGAAGGAACACGCGTAACGCTGGGTCTGGCCGCACAGCCCCGTCACCTCCGACACCGTCGGCAGCGCCTTGTCCCGGTCGAAGGCCCGGGCCCTGGGCATCTCCTCCGCACCGGAGGCGACGGCGGCGGGCAGGTTCACGGTCAGGGCGAGGGCGGACAGCGCGGGAAGGACCACGGCGGTACGGCGGACCAGCCGCCCCCGGGCACCGGAAGGTCGTGCGTGATGGACCATGGAGCTCTCTCCTTGTCATCGCCCGGACCCGGGGAAGCGCTCCGTCCGGATGATCCGTCAGGACGACACGCCACACCGGTTCCGGGCCGACTTCACCACGGGCGTCGTGCCCGGGGCCGGTGGGGTCATCGTCGGTTCCCCGGACGGGTGTTGCGACCGCTGATCACTTAATTCTCCGCCAATCGGGCCGCGCTGTAGGGCATTTGGGTGGTCGGCCGCCCTCGGGCGGCCACACCGCTCCACCCGCCGCACGGACTCGTGCCACGGTGTCGCCCGGCGGCGCGATCACACCGTCGCCTTCCTTCAGCACAAGGAGTTCGGGGCATGGCCAAGAAGAAGACACGGCTGCGGGTCAAGAGCATCTCGGGCCACGTCGTCGGTGCGCGGGGCACGGCCGTCGCCACCCTCACGAGCGTGCCCGACGGCGAGCCGATCGAGGGCGAGGAGATCCACTTCTACACCGGGAACGGCAACGAGGAGCTGGGCTCCGCGATGACGAACGACCGTGGCGAAGCGGAGTTCGAGAGCGGCAACACCTACGGCGCGCCCCTGACCTGGGGCTCAGCCATCGTCTACGGCTACGCGGCCGACTACCAGGGCAGCGCCGAGTACCTGTCCCACCCCAAGGTGAAGGCGGCGATGAGCCCGTCCGTATGACCGGCGGCACACCACGGGGCGGCAGCAGACGCCCGCCGACCAGGCCCACCCCGGTGGCCCCCGGCGCACCGCTGCCGCCCCTTTTCCGCGTACGGCCCCCTCCTGGCCCCGATCGCTCCTTGGCGTGAGGCGGTCAGAGCTGCTTCTGCTCGACACCGGGCGGGAGGAGACAGGGGGTGGTGACGATCAGTACGAGGAGTTCGTCGTTGAGATCCTCTGCAGAGACGGACTGGTGATCCCGTGGGTGCCTGGCGTCCACCAGATTGGCCGGGTCCTTGCTGGGATCCGAACGGTAGCCCTGGATCTCGAAGCCCTTTTCCTTGAGTGTGTCTCTGATCGCGCGGACTGCCTCAGCGTGTTGAGCCTTGGGCAGTTTGGCGCGCACACCGTAGTTGAGGGAGAACCGGCCGTCATCGGCGGATTCGCCGTTCTTGCCGATGCAGTTGGTGAAGCTTGCTGCGGGCACTTCGGGGTCGGTCTCGGGCTGGATCTCGGCCTTGGCCGTGCGGGCCATGGATTCGGTCCAGTGCCTGGCCCATTCCTCCGCCTTTTCCTTGCTCATCCTGGGGAGAGGATCGTTGATTTCGTCGTCGGACATACCGCAGCCTCCCAGCAGCAGGGCCAGAACCAGAGCGGTCGTGCTCCGGCGCAGTCCAGGTGAGAAGACAAGCCGTTGCACAACCATCAGCTTGCTCCTTCATTCTTCGGTTCTTTGCCGACGATAATGCGGCCCTGGTTGTTCAAACTGTCGCTACCGTCGTTCCAGTAGCCGCTGTGGGTAGTGGTATCCACGTACATCCTCTGGGCGCCGAACCCGGACTCTTTGGGGTCGGCGCCGAGCGTGAGGTCGGAGGTCCAATTGGAGACCATGTCATCGGGGGCGGCGCCTACCCAGAGGCGTTTCGGGTCGACGTGGAGCTGATCCGCACGGTCGACCGTCAGTCCCGGGCTTCCGAGGATCACCATGTCGTCCGCATCCAGCCCGTCGCCCCCGGCATCGGCGGCGCCGGCGGTCGTGGAGCCGTAGCTGTGGGCGAGGACGGTCAGATGGGTGCGCTCGCCTTCATGGGCAGCCCGGAGGCCATGAGTGAAGCCGCGGAGGTCTTCGGCCCCGTCCTGTGCCCGCCCATCGGTGGCGATCGCCGGATTGAGTTCGGGGTCAGAGGGGTCGAAATTGGCTTCAGGAGCGTTGTAGTCCAGCCAGGAAATAACGGAGACGTCACTCGGGTTCCCGTCGTACCTGAGTGTTGCCGCTTTCTGTAGTTTCTCCACCCGGTCGATCTGACTGCCCACGTTGTCCAACTGATTGCTCGTACCCGGTACCTGCACAGCCGTGTGCCTTGCCGTGTCCGGGTTGCCGACGGAAACGATCGCCCGGCCGTCCTTCTCGGTGCTGAAGCCGAGCAGATACAGCTGCTTATGGGCAGGGGCGGTGTCCGTCCTGTCCAAGCGGTCCTTGAGCGCGTTCAGTGAGCGGTAGCTGTTTCGGTCGTGGTAGCCCAGCTCCCCCGCCCGCAGCGCGTAGTCGTTGAGCCTCATGTCCAGCACGGTCCGGTTGGCGTGGTCCCGGGCCGTCGCCGGCAGGCCGTCCAGAGGGCCGAGCTGGTCCGGGAACGCGGCCAGGTAGAAGCGCTGGTCGTTCTCGTCCAGGCCGGCCCACCATTCCGCCGCCTTCTCCGGGTCCTTCCCGTCCGGGACGTCCGTCCGGCTGATCCCGGCGAACTCGGCCACCCGGGCGGCGTCCTCCTGGGCGTTCGCGCCGCCGTACCGCTTGTCAAGGTCGAACGGGTCGATCTGGTGCAGGAGCCCGGCCGCCTCGGAGCTGGCGGTCGCGGCGTCGGTGAGGGCTCCGTCGATACGGGCGCGGAAGCCGGCGAGCCCGGCGTTGGCCTCACTCTGAAGGCCTTCGTAGTCCGGGTCGTTGCGGTACTTGGGGTCGAGGGCCTGTTTCGGCTCCACCCACCCGTCGGCCCGGACCGTGTGCCCCGCTGCCTCTGCGTCGGCCACCGCGTTGCGCAGCCTGCGCTGGGCCGCCCCCATTTTGGTCTCAAAGGTGTCCAGAACGGTGGTGATCAGCTGGGCGTCGAGTTGCGCCGTGCCCAGCTTGCTCTCGGTGGCCTCCATCGCCTCCAGGCCATAGGTGGCGCTGAGGCCTGTCCACCCTGCCTTGTGGAGCGGGCCTGTCACCCGCTTGCCGCTGTCGGTCCGGGTCTTTCCCAGCGCCTCTGCGAGCTTCTTCCAGGAAGAGACGGCGGCTTTCAGATCCGAGAAGTCCTGCTTGAACAGCCGCGTGAAGTTCTCCGTCATCGCGGCCGCCTCACCAGCCCCTGAAGGAGCTGAGAACTTCCTGTTCCATGATGTCGCGGCCATTCGCGAGCATGCGCAGCCCCTGCGCGTGCTGGGAGAGGTCGTCCCGCAGGGCGCCGAGTGCGCTGCCCCAGCCTTCGCCGGTCTCCTCCATGCGGGGGCCGACCGTCCAGTCACCGAAGGAAGCCGATGCGGTGGCCAGATCGTCCACCGCCTTCTTCAGGAGCGGCTGGAGATCCGTTACCAGTGTGTCCGCGGCCCCGGCGGAAGCTCTCAGCTCACCTGCGGAAATATTAAGATCGTAAGCCACGCGTTTCCTCCCCCTTCGATGCGCGTACCGCGACTGTGCCGTACGGCGGGATCTTATTTACCAGAGTGTTCCCCCGAGCAAAGAGCGGCCGGGAAACGGGCGCGGCGGGCGCAAATCGCCACAGACCGCCGTTGCTCTCGGGGCGACTACGCTGGTACGTCGATCGACCCTCGGTCGAGATTTCCCCCGTACAGGAGCGTTGATGGCCGTCAATCTGGTCAATGTCGAGGCAGTCACCAAGGTGTACGGCACCCGTGCGCTGCTCGACGGTGTCTCTCTCGGCGTCTCCGAGGGGGACCGGATCGGCGTCGTCGGGCGTAACGGCGACGGCAAGACCACCCTCATCCGGATGCTGGCCAAGCTGGAGGAGGCCGACACCGGGCGTGTCACCCACAGTGGCGGGCTGCGGCTCGGTGTGTTGACGCAGCACGACTCGCTCGACCCGGCCGCCACCGTCCGGCACGAGGTCATCGGCGATCTCGCCGACCACGAATGGGCCGGGAACGCCAAGATCCGCGATGTGCTCACCGGGCTCTTCGGCGGGCTCGACCTGCCCGGGTTCCCGCAGGGGCTCGACACCGTCATCGCGCCGCTCTCCGGCGGTGAGCGGCGGCGGATCGCGCTCGCCAAGCTGCTGATCGGCGAGCCGGAGCTGATCGTCCTCGACGAGCCCACCAACCACCTCGACGTCGAGGGCATCGCCTGGCTCGCCGAGCACCTGCGCGCCCGCCGCTCCGCGCTCGTCTGCGTCACCCACGACCGGTGGTTCCTGGACCAGGTCTGCACCCGGATGTGGGACGTCCAGGGCGGGACGGTGCACGAGTACGAGGGCGGTTACTCCGACTACGTCTTCGCCCGCGCCGAGCGCGAGCGCATCGCGGCGACGGAAGAGGTCAAGCGGAAGAACCTGGTCCGCAAGGAGCTGGCCTGGCTGCGCCGGGGCGCCCCCGCCCGTACGTCCAAGCCGCGCTTCCGTGTCGAGGCGGCCAACGAGCTGATCGCCGACGTGCCGCCGCCGCGTGACACCTCCGAGCTGATGAAGTTCGCCAACGCGCGGCTCGGCAAGACGGTCTTCGACATGGAGGACGTCACCATCCAGGCCGGCCCCAAGGTGCTGCTCACCCACCTCACCTGGCAGCTCGGCCCCGGCGACCGGATCGGCCTGGTCGGCGTGAACGGCGCGGGAAAGACCTCCCTGCTGCGGGCCCTCGCCGAGGCCGCGCGCAGTCAGGGCGACGTCCAGCCCGAGGCCGGGAAGGTCATGGTCGGCAGGACGGTGAAGCTGGCGTACCTCTCCCAGGAGGTCACCGAGCTGAAGCCGACCCTGCGAGTGCTCGAAGCGGTCCAGCAGGTACGGGACCGGGTGGACCTCGGCAAGGGCCGGGAGATGACCGCCGGGCAGCTCTGCGAACAGTTCGGCTTCACGAAGGAGAAGCAGTGGACGCCGGTCGGTGACCTCTCCGGCGGCGAGCGGCGCAGGCTGCAGTTGCTGCGGCTGCTGATGGACGAGCCGAACGTCCTCTTCCTCGACGAGCCCACCAACGACCTCGACATCGAGACGCTCAACCAGTTGGAGGACCTGCTCGACGGCTGGCCGGGCTCCATGGTCGTCATCTCCCACGACCGGTTCTTCATCGAGCGGACCACCGACAAGGTGATGGCGCTCCTCGGGGACCGCGCCCTGCGGATGCTGCCGCGCGGGATCGACGAGTACCTGGAGCGCCGCCGCAGGCTCGTCGAGACCGCGGTTCCGGCGTCCGTGTCCGCCTCGCCGGCCGGGCCGGTGGACGGGGGAGCTGTTTCGGCCAAGGACAACCGTGCCGCGAAGAAGGAGCTGCAGAAGATCGAGCGGCAGGTCGCCAGGATGGACGGTCAGGAGAAGACCCTCCATCAGCAGATCGCCGATAACGCCACGGACTTCGCCAAGGTGGCGAAACTGGACGGGCAGCTCCGTGAACTCAAGGCCGAGCGCGACGAGTTGGAAATGCGCTGGCTGGAGCTGGCGGAGGACGCGTAGGGGAATGCGTAGAGACGGTGTGCAGAGCGCATAACGAGCGCGTCACGGGCCGGTCCTCCCTTGGGAACAGGGGCTGGACCGGCCCGTCCCGTACAGCGGTCCGAGTGATACAAAGAAGCCCCGCTCGACTGATGTGACGATGCGGAACCCACGCCCGAATCGCTCCATTCCGGCCGACCGCTCTGTCCGGCCGCCGGGATCGCGGGGGAGTCCGACCGGGCCGTGCTCCGCAGCAACAGGGGGAAAGCGCTGATGACCCAGCCACCCAGCCAGCAGCCGCCGCAGGGGGGCTTCGGCGCTCCACGGGATTCACCTCAGGATTCACCTCAGGTTCCGCCCCAGGGCCCGCCGCAGAACGGGCCGTACGGGGGCGCGCAGCCGCCGGCCCAGCCACCTCAGGCGCCCGCGCAGCCGCCGCAGGCACCCGCCCCGCAGCCCGGTTACGGATACCCGCAGACGCCGCCCGGCGGACAGCCCGGCTACGGCTACCCCCAGGCGCCGGGCCAGGCGCCGGGTCCGTACGGTCAGCAGCCCGGCCCGTACCAGCAGCAGCCGGGACCGTACGGCCAGGCGCCCGGACCGTACCAGCAGCCGGGTCCGTACGGTCAGCAGCCGGGGCCGTACAACTCCCCGCCCGGATACGGCTATCCCGGCCACCCCGGCCCGCCCACCGCGCCCCTCGGCAGTGGCCCCGGCGGTTCCGGGGGCGGCAAGAACGTCCTCAAGGGCAAGCCCGGCGTCATCGTCGCGGCGGCCGTCGCCGGACTGCTGGTCGTCGGCGGCGGTACGTGGTTCGTCCTCAGCGGTGACGACGGCGGCGGTCAGGCCAAGCCGCCGGTCGCGGGCGGGAGCGGGAGCCCCGACCCGACCACGTCGTCCGACGACGACATCGACCAGGGCGACGGCAGCGGCGGCGGCCGGGAGGCGGACGACGACCTCAACGCCGGTCGCAAGGACGGTGAGTCCAAGGTCGCCTGGCTCCAGACCAACGACGTGGACCTGCCGGGCAACGGCGCCGACGTGTACGGCCCGTGGATCGTCGGCGACACGGTCGTCAAGGCCATGTACAAGTCGGTCGTCGGCTACTCCGTGAGCGACGGCAGGAAGAAGTGGACGGTTCCGACGGCCGCGCCCGTGTGCGCCGCCCCCAACGCGCCCACCACCGACGGCAAGATCGTCATCGCTTTCAAGAACGACAACACCGAGAGCGCGAAGTGCACGCAGCTCCAGATGATCGACCTCACCACCGGCAAGGGTGGCTGGAAGAAGGAGGTCACCGCGCACGGGAACTTCGACTTCCTCAGCGGCCTGACGCTGGCGATCAGCGGAGACACCGTCGCGGCCGGCCGCTCCGGCAACTCCGACGGCTACCGGGTCAGTGACGGCAAGGAACTCTTCGGCAAGCAGGACGGCGACTGCCAGCCCGAGGCGTTCGCCGGCGGCGCCAAGCTGATAGCCGCCATGGACTGCGGCCCGGAGGACAAGCGGGTCTCGGAGCTGAACCCGGCCACCGGCAAGGCCACGTGGTCGTACCGGCTCAAGAAGGGCTGGGACCTCCAGAAGGTCTACTCGGTCAACCCGCTGGTCATCTCCGTGGAGAACAGCGACGAGGACACCTGGAGCATTCTCGTACTCAACCAAAACGGCACCCTGCGCTCGCAACTCGAAGGCAGCAAAGACAAGTTCCTGCGCCAGTGCGACGGTGGCTTCGTCGTCTTCGGCCAGAACCTGGAGGGCTGTGTGGGGGTCGCCGCCGACGCGAACAACTTCTACATGGCGACCGCGCCCGATTCGGGCTCCTCCAGCTCGCGTGAGAACGAGGTCGTCGCCTTCAGCCTGGCCACCGGAAAATCCGCGTGGCGCTCGAAGGCGCCCGCAGGCCGCACGATGACGCCGCTGCGCATGGAGAGCGGCAAGGTCGTCGTCCACATGAACGCCTCGTACGACAAGGGCGGTACGGTCGCGACGATCGCGGCGACCGGTGGCGCTCCGAAGACGGTCCAGCAGCACCCGACGTCGACGGCCGAGATCGAGAGCGCCTTCTACTCGGCGAAGTACCTCTACGCGGACGGCCGGTTCTACCTGACCAGCGGCCGGGTCAGCGGGAGCAACGACGAAGAGGAACTGAAGACGAAGACCATGATGGTCTTCGGTGACTGAGAGCCCCTCGTCCCGCTCCCCTTCCTCCCGTCCCTCGCGGCCCATCCTCGTTTCCCTCTCTCCTTCTTCCTCTGAATTTCCCGAGGTACGTACGCCATGACGCAGCCACCTCCACCGCCGCCCAACCAACCGCCCAACCAGCCGCCCCAGCCACCGGGCCAGCCCCCGCAGGGCGGGTTCGGCGCCCCGCAGGAGCCTCCGGCCGGGGGTTTCGGCGCCCCGCAGGAGCCTCCGGCCGGGGGTTTCGGCGCGCCGACGCCGCCCCAGCAGAACCCGGGGTACGGGTACCCGCAGGGGTACGGCTACCCGGGTCAGCCCGGCCCGTTCGGCCAGCCCGGCCAGCCGGGGCAGCAGCCCGGTCAGCCCGGGTACGGGTACCCCACACCGCCCACGCAGCCGCAGGGCCCGTACGCGCGACAGCAGGGTCCGTACGCGCAGCAGCACCCGTACGGGGCCCCGGCCGGTCCGGCCGGTCCGGCCGGCCCCGGTGGCGGCAAGAAACCGAACCGCCAGATGCAGATCATCATCGCCGCGGCCGTCGCCGTCGTACTGATCATCGGCAGCGGCGTCTGGTACGCCTCCTCCTCCGGCGGCGGTGAGAAGAACCTCTCCACGGCCGGCGCGTCCGGCGGCTCCACCGGGGGCGCCGCGGGCGGCGGCAAGGACCTCGGTGGCGGCGGCACGGAGAAGGCGCCGTCCAACACCAGGTCCACGGTGGGCTACCAGCTCCCGGTGCCCAAGGTCACCGGCATCACCGACGTCAGCGGCTCCTGGCTCACCAGCACCGCCTATGTGAAGACGGGCGTCAACGAGATCGTCGCGTACGACCGGGACAAGAACAGCGAGCTCTGGACGATCCCGCTGCCCGGCCAGGTCTGCGCGGCGACGAAGCACGTCACCAAGGACAACCGGACCGCGATCGCGTTCGAGCCCGCCAAGCGCGCCAACGCCAAGGACTACCAGCAGTGCACCGAGGTCGGCGTGATCGACCTGGCGGCCGGCAAACTGCTCTGGAACAAGTCCGTCACGGGCTCCAACTCCGGTGACAGCAAGTCGGTTTTCAGCGAGGTCACGCTCAGCGGCTCGACGGTCGCGGCGGGCGGTACGGACGGCGGCGCGGCCTTCGACGTCGCCGACGGCACCGTCCGGTGGAAGCCGGAGGTCAGCGCCGAGGGCTGCTACGACATGGGGTACGGGGGCGGCGAGGGGCTGGTCGCGGCCCGCAAGTGCGGCTCGTACGACGACCCCCAGGTCTCGATCCAGAACCTGAACCCGCTCACGGGCGCCGTGCTCTCGACGTTCAAGATGCCGGTCGGCGTCAAGTACGCGGGCGTCATCTCCACCAAGCCGCTCGTCGTCGCCGCCGACATCGGTGAGACCGCGGTCGGCGGCAGCAGCATTTCGGACTTCTTCTCGATCGACGAGAAGACCGGCAAGCTGCGCGCCAAGTTCCCGGCGGGGAACATGTCGGCGGAGTGCGGTGCCACCGAGGTCGAGAAGTGCCTGCACATGGTGGTCGGCAACGACCGTCTCTACCTGCCGACCGAGGAGCACGACGCGGACGGCGAGGACTACGGCGAGACGAACGAGATCATCTCGTACGACCTCGCCACCGGGAAGACCACCTCGAACCGGGCCGACGCGGGCGGCACGTACACGATCTCCCCGCTGCGCATGGACGGCGGCAACATCATCGCCTACAAGCGGCCCCCGTACGGCGAGGGCGGCCAGATCGTCTCCGTCGACGGCGGAACGTTCAAGCAGACGGTGCTGATGCAGAACCCGTCCGACGATTCGCTCGACGACCTGGAGTCCCGCTTCAGCGCGGACTACTCGGAGCTCCTCTACAGCGACGGCCGGCTGTTCATCTCCGACGTCATGCTGAGCGAGCCGTCCACGTCGAGCAGCCGGAAGAACCTCGCCGTGATGTTCACGGCGCGCTGACGCCGGCCCGCCCCGTACGACCTCTGTGAGCGGCCCCGCCGGGTGACGGCGGGGCCGCTCACGCGTGATCAGGGAGTGATCCGTTCGCGCCTCCGGAGAGGCCGAATGTGAGGTCAACTTGCCCTGAACAAGACGAATTTCGCTGATCCGGGGGGCTTCTGACCGGTAGGGCGCGCGCGATGTCGAACAAGCGTGTAGCTTGCCGGGTCAGAGGCCGGGGGGTCAGGGACCAGCGGGGGATGGGGGTTGCTCGATGGGCGTGCGGCTCATGGTGGTCGACGATCACAGATTGCTTGCCGAGGCGCTCGCCTCCGCGCTGAAGCTGCGGGGGCACCGGGTGCTCGCGGCGGCGGCGCCGACGGCGGGCGTCGCGGAGCTGGTGGTGAGCAGGGCGCCGGAGGTCTGCCTGATGGGTACGGCGGCACCGGCGGAGCCGGGCGCGTTCGACCCGATCGTACGGATCAAACGGGACCGCCCGCAGGTGGCGGTCGTGGTGCTGGGCCCGGTGCCGAGCCCGCGCGGCATCGCGGCGGCGTTCGCGGCGGGCGCGTCCGGCTACGTACGGCACGACGAGCGCATCGAGGGCGTCGAGCGGGCCATGGTGAAGGCGCGGGCGGGGGAGGCGGCGGTCGCGCCGCAGCTCCTCCAGGGGGCGTTCACGGAACTGCTCAACCCGGCGGCGCAGCCGGACGACGAGGGCCAGCGGCTCCTGCGGATGCTGACGCCGCGCGAGATCGAGGTGCTCGTACGGGTCGCGGAGGGCGAGGACACGCGGCTGATCGCGGCGGGCATGGGCATAGCGCCGAGCACGGCCAGGACCCATGTGCAGCGGGTCCTGATGAAGCTGGGCGTCGGCTCCCGACTGGAGGCCGCGGCCCTCGCGGCCCGCACGGGGCTCCTGGACCGCGCGGCCGCCCTGACATCGCGCCAGACGGCGACGGACCCCGGCTGAGCGCGAGTGCCGGGGTCCGCCGCGCGGCGGGGAGCTACTTGTTGAGGTCGAGGACGACGACGCGCAGGCCCTCGTAATTCTCCGGTGCGACCGTCGCGACGATCGCACCGGTCGGACGGTCCGCGGTCGGCGCGGCTGTGACCGCGGCGTGCGCGATGCCGATCGGCACGCCCGCGCGGGCCAGTTCGGCGACCTGGAGACTTCCGGGGAAGTCCAGGTCGACGGTGTGTAACGCGTCCAGCGAGCCGGTGTGGACGCCGACCCCCTCCCGTTTACGGTCGGCTTCGAGGAGGCACAGCGTGGGCACGAGGAGACGTACGTCGGCGTTGCGGTAACCGCGCATGACGAGGGTCGAGGCTGGTTTGTTCCCGCCGCCCAGAGCCAGCAGCGTCGGGTCGTCGAGAACGAGGTGCTGAAGGCTCACGCGGCGTCCCGAATCTCGTTCGATTCGACGGCTACGGTCGTCTCGGCCGTCCCGGCGGCGTGCGCGCGGTGGAACGCCGCATCGATCTTCCGCTGCATCGCGGTTTCGTCGGCGTCGCTGACCAGCGCTCCGAAGTGCTCGGCGAGGTACTGCCTCGCCCCGGCGGCCCTTTCCTCACGTTCCTCGGGCGTGAGCGTGGACTCCGCGAACTCCTGGAGCAGGGCCCTGATCGAGAGGGAGCGGGCCTCGGCCAGTACGGCGAGGCGGTCGCGGACGGCGTCGGGGACACGGATCATCACGTCTTTCGCATCTTTCACGGAGCCAGGATACGTCGCGTATACGCGCTGTCGTGCCCCTTCTTCGTTTCCGATCAAAACCCTTTCCTCTTGACCGCGACTGTCGATTTGTGATTTCTTGTGTTTGCTTTTGTTTGATTGGAGCGCGAGGGAGCCCCGTGGTGAAGAAGACGTCGAACCGACTCGCCGACGGGCGCGAGATCGTCTATTACGACTCCCGGGACGACGCCGTACGCGACACGCCCGACCGCCGCCCCCTCGGCCCCGTCGCCACCACCTCCGAGGTGCGCCACGACCCCCTCCTCGGCGACGCCGTCGCCATCGCCTCGCACCGGCAGGGCCGTACGTACCACCCGCCCGCCGACGAGTGCCCCCTCTGCCCGTCCCAGGGCGGCCGGCTCAGTGAGATCCCCGAGCCGGAGTACGACGTCGCCGTCTTCGAGAACCGTTTCCCCTCCCTCGCCGGGGACTCCGGGCGGTGCGAGGTCGTCTGCTTCACCTCCGACCACGACGCCTCCTTCGCCGACCTCACCGACGCGCAGGCCGCCCTCGTCCTCGAAGCCTGGACCGACCGCACCGCAGAACTGGCCGAACTCCCGCAGGTCGAGCAGGTCTTCGCGTTCGAGAACCGCGGCGCCGAGATCGGTGTGACACTCGCCCACCCGCACGGGCAGATCTACGCGTACCCCTTCGTCACCCCGCGCTCCGCGCTGATGCTCCGCTCCGTGGCCGCGCACCGCGAGGCGACCGGCCGTAACCTCTTCGACGACCTCGTGGAGAAGGAGGTCACGGACGGGGCCCGGATCGTGCTCGACGGTGAGCACTGGGTGGCGTTCGTGCCGTACGCCGCGCACTGGCCGTACGAGGTCCACCTCCACCCCAAGCGGCGCGTCCCCGACCTGCGGGCGCTCGACGACGC
Organism: Streptomyces sp. NPDC059092; assembly: GCF_042756365.1. Lineage (NCBI taxonomy): Bacteria > Bacillati > Actinomycetota > Actinomycetes > Kitasatosporales > Streptomycetaceae > Streptomyces > Streptomyces sp. NPDC059092. The sequence continues at coordinate 29,235 of NZ_JBHZEJ010000052.1, read as the reverse complement.
GGCGCGCACAGAGTTCCCACAGATGTATCTGGAACTCTTGAGGCGCTTCGACCGGATCTTCGGCGAAGGTGAACCACCCACGCCGTACATCGCCGCCTGGCACCAGGCCCCCTTCCGGGCCGCGGGCCGGGACGATTTCGCGCTCCACCTTGAGCTTTTCACCATCCGCCGCACTTCCGGCAAGCTGAAATTCCTCGCGGGTTCCGAATCCGGCATGAGTGTGTTCATCAACGACGTGCCGCCGGAGGCCGCGGCCGAGCGACTGCGAGAGGTAGCGAGCGAGTGAGCGCGAAGAAGTACCTGGTCACGGGCGGTGCGGGATATGTGGGCAGCGTGGTCGCCACCCATCTGCTGGAGGCGGGGCACGCGGTGACCGTGCTCGACGACCTCTCCACCGGCTTCCGCGCCGGGGTCCCCGAGGGCGCCGAGTTCATCGAGGGCCGCATCCAGGATGCCGCCAAATGGCTCGATCCCTCGTACGACGCCGTGCTGCACTTCGCCGCCTCCTCGCAGGTCGGCGAGTCCGTCGCCAAGCCGGAGAAGTACTGGGAGAACAACGTCGGCGGCTCCATGGCGCTGCTCGCCGCGATGCGCGCCGCCGGCGTACGCACGCTGGTCTTCTCGTCCACCGCCGCGACGTACGGCGAGCCCGTCTCCACCCCCATCACGGAGACCGACCCGACCGCCCCGACCAGCCCGTACGGCGCCACGAAGCTCGCCGTCGACCACATGATCGGCGCCGAGTGCGTCGCGCACGGCCTCGCGGCCGTCTCGCTGCGCTACTTCAACGTCGCGGGCGCGTACGCCGCGCGCTCCGGCGTGACCGCGGGCGAGCGCCACGACCCCGAGTCGCACCTCATCCCGCTCGTCCTCCAGGTCGCCCTCGGCACCCGCCCGTCGATCTCCGTCTACGGCGACGACTACCCGACGCCGGACGGCACCTGCGTACGCGACTACATCCACGTCGCGGACCTGGCCGAGGCCCACCTGCGCGCGCTGGACGCCGCCACCGCGGGCGAGCACCTGATCTGCAACCTCGGCAACGGCAACGGCTTCTCGGTCCGCGAGGTCATCGAGACCGTCCGCGAGGTCACCGGCCACCCGGTCCCCGAGGTCATGGCCGCGCGGCGGGACGGCGACCCCGCCGTCCTCGTCGCCTCGGCCCAGGCCGCCCACCGCCGCCTGGGCTGGAGCCCGAGCCGCGCCGACCTGACGGGGATCGTCGCGGACGCCTGGGCGTTCGCGCGTAACAAGAGCTAAGTACGACCTGCGGAAGCGAAGGAGAACCAGGGTGAGCGAGAGCGGCACCACCGCCAGTGGCGAGGCCGGCGAAGTCGGCGGAGTCGGTGCGGTCGGCGAGATCGGCCGACTCGGCGGAGTGGGCGCGGCCGGTGACGGCGGCGATGTGACCGCCGCCGTGGCCGAGCAGTTCCAGCGGCTGTACGGCGCGGCCCCCGAGGGCGTCTGGGCGGCCCCGGGACGCGTCAACCTGATCGGTGAGCACACCGACTACAACGACGGCTTCGTCATGCCGCTGGCCCTGCCGCACCGGGCCGTCGCCGCCGTGTCCCGCCGTAAGGACCACGTCCTGCGCGTGCACTCGGCCGACATCCCCGGTGGCATCGTCCAGCTCGACGCCGCCGCGCTCGTCCCGCTCTCCGACACCGGCTGGGCCGCGTACCCGGCCGGCGTCGTCTGGGCGCTGCGCGAGGCGGGCCACGAGGTCGCCGGCGCCGACATCCACCTCGCGTCGACCGTCCCGACCGGCGCCGGGCTCTCCTCCTCCGCCGCGCTGGAGGTCGTCACCGCGCTCGCCCTGAACGACCTGTACGAACTCGGCCTGAACGCGACCGAGCTGGCCGTCCTCGCGCAGCGCGCCGAGAACGACTTCGTCGGCGTGCCGTGCGGTGTCATGGACCAGATGGCCTCGGCGTGCTGCGCCGAGGGCCACGCCCTCCACCTGGACACCCGCGACCTCACCCAGCGTCAGGTGCCCTTCGACCTCGCCGCCCACGGACTGCGGCTGCTCGTCGTGGACACCCGCGTGAAGCACGAACTGGGCGACGGCGCGTACGCCGAGCGGCGCGCCGGGTGCGAGGCGGGCGCGCGGGCGCTCGGGGTGCCCGCGCTGCGGGACATCCCGTACGGGGAACTGCCCGCCGCGCTCGACCGGCTGGCCGCGGCGGGCGAGAGCGGGACCGTACGCGCCTACACCCGCCATGTCGTGACGGAGAACCACCGGGTCGAGCGGGTCATCGCCCTGCTCGACGCGGGCGACGTCCGCGCGGTCGGCCCGATCCTCACCGAGGGGCACGCCTCGCTCCGCGACGACCTGCGGGTCTCCTGCGCGGAACTGGACCTGGTGGTCACCTCGGCGACGGCGGCCGGCGCGCTCGGCGCCCGGATGACGGGCGGCGGCTTCGGCGGCTCGGCGATCGTCCTGGTCGAGGCGGACACGTCCGACGCGACGGCGAAGTCGGTCACGGAGGCGTTCGCGGCGGCGGGGTACGCGGCGCCGCGCATCTTCCCGGCGATCCCGTCGCGGGGTGCGCACCGAGGCTGAGCATCGGACCGGTCGTCGACCGAACAACAAGGGTCGATATTTGTCGACTTCTGTCTCGATACGAAACATCAGTCTCACCGTAAACAACCAGGCCAACGAGTTCTGTGAAATTCCTTCCCCTCCCGGCGGACGCCCGTACGCTGATGCATATGCACCGGTGGGGGCCGGTGCTGATCAGGGGTGGAGACAAGCGGGTACGACGTCCGGGGCGGGGTATCAGTCAACACACGGCGGCGGCCGTGCCATTGACGTATCACCCGCACGCCGGGCGCCGTGCCCGCGCCGTCCGCTCCCCACCTTGAGGGGGTGTCCATGGTACGTATCCGGGTTCTGGTGGTGGACGACCATCGCATTTTCGCGGAGTCGCTGGCAGCCGCGCTCGCGGCCGAGCCGGACGTCGACGTCGCGGCAGCCGGCAGCGGTCCCGCCGCGCTGCGCTGCCTCGACCGTGCGGCGACGGAGGGGCGCAGATTCGACGTGATGCTGGTCGACGCCGACCTCGGCGCGGTGGCCGGAGGCGTCGTCCACGGCGCGCAGACGGGTTATCCGGCGGGTCACCTGGCCGGCCATCCGGCAGGTCACACGAACGGCCATCCGGCAGGTCACACGAACGGCCACGGAAACGGCCACGCCAACGGCGGCCCCGCCCCGTTGCACGCGCCGCCGGCCATGTCCGCCGGGCCCGCCGGGCCCGCCGTGTCGGCGCCGGTCGCACGCGCCGTTCCGGACCACGGCGAGAGCGCGCCCGTCGACGGTATCTCGCTGGTCGCCGGGGTCCGCTCCGGCCAGCCGTCCGTCCGTACGGTCGTACTCGCCGAGAAGGACGACCCGCGCCGCGCCGCACTGGCGCTCCAGGCGGGCGCCTCCGGCTGGGTCGCCAAGGACTGCTCGCTCCAGCGCCTCCTCACCGTCGTACGGGGCGTCCTGCGCGACGAGACACACCTGCCGCCCGCGCTGCTCACCGGCGTCCTGCGGGAGCTGACGGCCGCGCGCAAGCACCGTACGGAGAGCGAACGGCTGGTCGAGTCGCTGACCCCGCGCGAGCGCGAGGTGCTGCGCTGCATGGTCGCCGGCCTGGGCCGCAAGGCCGTGGCGGAACGCCTCTTCCTGTCCCCGCACACGGTGCGTACGCACATGCAGAACGTCCTGGGGAAGCTGGGCGTGCACTCCACGCTGGCGGCGGTGGCGCTGGCCCGCAGGGCGGGCGTCGGGCCGGTCGACCTGGTGGCACGCCAGATCACCTCGACGGGCTGACGTACTCCCGGCCGCGTACCTTCGGGCCACGTACCGCGACCCCGTCCGGGGCGTGCGGCCGGGGCCTCGGCCTTCCGGCGCGGTCGGCCACGATCCGAGGCGTGGGCGCGAGGCGGCCGGAGACGGCCGCGACGTCGTGCAACTCCGGCGGCCTGGTCGCGGGGACGGGCCCCTCGACCGACGTCAGCACGACGCGGCAGTGCGGAGCCCCCCTCGACTCCGCCGGACAGGTTTGGCGTACGTCGCGCCCCTGTGGGGGTCATATGCCATATTGCGGACATGTCCTCGACGAAAGGCATGTCATGAAGTTCGCAGTCATCGGCGGTACCGGGCTGATCGGTTCGCGGGTCGTCAAGAACCTGAACGCCGCCGGGCATGAGGCGGTACCGCACTCGCAGTCCACCGGAGTGGACGTCATCGGCGGCCAGGGTCTGGACGAGGCGGTGGCGGGAGCCGGCGTCGTCGTCAACCTGACGAACTCACCGACCTTCGACGAAGCCTCCCCGGCCTTCTTCCGGACCTCGATGGACAACCTTCTGGCCGCGGCCCGGAAGGGTGGCGTCGGCCACTTCGTCATCCTCTCGATCGTCGGCGCGGACCGGGTGCCGGAGCTGGACTACTACGGGGCCAAGGTGCTCCAGGAGGACCTTCTCGCGGCCGGGCCGATCCCCTACTCGATCGTCCGGGCGACGCAGTTCATGGAGTTCATGGACGCGACCATGTCCTGGACCGCCGACGGCGACACCGTCCGGCTGCCCGCCACGCCGATCCAGCCGATCGCCGCCAAGGATGTGGCCGAGGCGGTGACCGAGGTCGCCATGGGCGCCCCGCTGAACGGCGTACGCAACATCGCCGGCCCCGAGATCTTCTCCCTGGACGAGGTGGGCCGGATCACCCTGTCCCGCAAAGGTGACAACCGTACGGTGGTCACCGACCCCACCGCCGGCATGTTCGCCGCGGTCAAGGGCGACATCCTCACCGACAAGGACGCGCACCTCGCACCCACCCGCTACACCGACTGGCTCTCCTGACCCGCTCGCACCCCCGGCGGGCGCGGCGTCAGACAGGGCCTAGCCGGGAACATTGTCGAACGGCGCCGTCAACTGACGTAGCAGCCCCGCCAGTTCGCCCCGCTGCGCGCCCGACAGCTCGGCCAGGATCGCGCGCTCCTGGGTGAGCAGCCCGGCGAGCGACTGATCCGCCCGGTCCCGTCCCTCGGGCGTGAGCCGGACCAGCACTCCGCGCCGGTCGCTGGGGTCGGGCAACCGCTCCACCAGGCCCTTCTGGGCCAGCCGGTCGATCCGGTTGGTCATGGTGCCCGAGGTGACCAGCGTCTGGGTCAGGAGCTGGCCGGGGGAGAGCTGGTACGGGTCGCCGGCGCGGCGCAGCGAGGTCAGTACGTCGAACTCCCACGGCTCCAGGCCGTGCTCGGAGAACGCGATCCGGCGCGCGCGGTCGAGGTGCCTGGCCAGCCTGCTCACGCGGCTGAGCACCTCCAGCGGCTCCACGTCGAGGTCGGGACGCTCTCGACGCCATGCCGCCACCAGTCGGTCGACCTCATCCTCCATGTCGATCAGTGTAGAGGGTCCCTCGACATGAAGTCTCTTGACGTCAAGAGACTTCGGGGTGCAGGCTGGTGGAGAACCCGCCGGGCACCGTCCGCCCGCTCCGCACCAGCGAGGGAACACCACCATGCCGTCGTCGTCCCCGTCCTCCGCGCCGACCTGGGACCCGTCCCAGTACCTGCGGCACGCGGGCCACCGCACCCGCCCCTTCCTGGACCTGCTGGCCCGCATCCCCGATCTGCCCGGGGTTCCCGGCGCGGCCCCCAGGATCGCCGACCTGGGCTGCGGCGCGGGCAACGTCACCGCGCTCCTCGCCGACCGCTGGCCCACCGCCCGCATCACCGGCTTCGACAACTCACCCGAGATGCTGGCCCGCGCGACCGAGGAGTACGGGGGCCCCACCCCCGGCGGCGGCACCCTGGACTTCCGGCCCGGTGACGCGGCGCACTGGACGCCCGCCGAACCGTACGACCTGATCGTTTCCAACGCCGCCCTCCAGTGGGTCCCGAACCACCAGGACTCCTTCACCGCCTGGACCGACGCCCTCACCCCCGGCGGCGCCTTCGCCTTCCAGGTCCCCGGCAACTTCACGGCCCCCAGCCACACCCTCCTCGCCGAGCTGTGCGCCACCCCACGCTGGCGGGACCGCCTGAACGCGCGCTCCGTGGGCGTCCTGACCCCCGGGGACTACCTCACGCGCCTCATGGACCTCGGCTGCGAGACGGACGTCTGGGAGACGACCTACCTCCAACTCCTCCCCGGTGAGGACCCGGTCCTCGACTGGGTCAAGGGCACCGCCCTGCGCCCGGTCCTCACCGCCCTCGCCGACGACCCGGCGGCGGCCGAGGAGTTCACCACCGCCTACCGGGACCTCCTCCGCACCGCATACCCCAAGGGCCCCCACGGCACGGTCTTCCCGTTCCGCCGCCTCTTCGCGGTCGCCCGCAAGGGAGCGCGAACCGCCGGTTGACGGCTGGTGGCCGAGGGCGTCCCACCCGGGCGTAACGCGCGTTGCGTCCGCCGTGTTCAGCGCCCGGCGTCCAGGAAGCGCCGGAGTGAGTCGGCCATACCGGTGACGAAGGCGTCGCGGGCCCGGTCTCCGGCGAGGTCGAGGGACAGGTACGGGTTCAGGTCCTCCAGCTCGACCAGGAGAAGACCGCCGTCCTGGGTGCGGCAGGCGTCGACGCGCTGGATGCCGTGGTCGAGGGTGTTCCAGTCGATGAAGCTCCGGGCGAAGACCAGATCGGCTTCCGTGGGTGTGTAGGGCTCAAGGGCCCAGCGCCGCTCGGGGGCGGGGGCGTGAAGGGCGTACTGGAAGGCGTCGTCGATGTAGTAGAAGGACACCTCGTAGCGGAAGTCGACGCGCGGCTGGACCAGAAGGTCGCCGTAGGCGAGACCGTCCAGCTCGCCCCGGGACACGAAGCTGAGCCCGATGGAGTCGGCTCCCGCCTTCGGTTTGACCGCGTACTGCTCGGCGGTGGGCAGCAGGCCCAGGTCGTGGCGCCGGTCGACGGTCGGGATGACCGGGTAGCCCGCCATGGTCAGGTCCAGCAGATACTGCTTGCCCGCCATGTCGGCCCGGCCGCTCAGCGGGTTGTAGATCCGGGCCCCCTGCGCCACGGCCTGCGCCCGGAAGGCGTCGTACTCGCGCAGGTGGTGCAGCACCGGTCCGGTGTTGCGGACGACCGCCGCGTCGAAGCGGTCCAGCAGAGCCGCCGCGTCCAGCGGATGGCACACGGCGATGTCGAAGTCCGCGCGAAGCCGCGAGGTCAGGAAGACGTCCTCGTCGCAGTAGCGGGGCCGCCCCGCGGCCTGGTAGCCGAGATCGGTCACGTACAAGAGGCTGGAGCGTTCGGACACGGTCCTCTCCTCTGCCGGCGAGCACCCATCCTGTCAGATGAGCTGCCCGCGCTCCGGGCGCCGACGATGCCGCGGTGATGGCACGCCAACCGGCGCACCTCCCCAGGGAGTGAGGCAATCGGTGCGCCGAAGCGTTGCGTCCGCTACGACAACCCTGCTGGAACGCGTGGCGGCGCTGAACAGGGAGGGAAATCAGAACCCGGAGTGGAAGCACTTCAAGGCGACACGCGCTCGTCGAGGCGGCGTCCGCGTATCCGCGGGGCGGGGAGCCGGAACGCGGCTGAGGCGGTCCGGCTCCCCGGGGCGCGGGCGGGGCCGAGGATCAGAGCGCGTCCAGGGCCTCTCCCGTGATGTCGACGGTGAACGGGACACCGGTCTTGAGGCGGTCGTGGTGGGTCCCCGTCAGCCCGTACGCCTTCGTCACCGGGGCCAGCTCGTAGACCCGTACGACCGGGTGTTCGTCCGCGCCCGCCATCTCCACCAGTCAGAAGTGCGGGATGCCGGCCGCCGCGTACTTCTGCGGCCTGCTCTCGTGGTCGCGAGCCTCGGAGTCGGGCGAAACCACCTCGACAGCCAACAGGACATCAGCTCCCTGGAAGCGGGTCACACTCCGGCTCGTGACGGCCTCGGCACGAACAACGGACACGTCGGGTTCCGGGCCGTTGCGGCGGCCCAGTACCACCGTCATCTCCCGGCGCACCTTCATCTCCGGTGGCGCCGTACGACGCAGGCCGGTCACCAGCATGTCGATCACAATGCTGTGGAAATCGCGCTGCGGACTCACGAAGACAAGGCTGCCGTCGATCAACTCGGTGTGAGGCGGGAGTCCCGGCAGGGTGAACAGATCGTCCACGGTGTAGCCGTCCTGCGGGGGCACAGGCCACTGGTGTGCGGCCTTGACCGGCTCGGCGGTCATGATTCCTCCCATGGACGGAATAACCGGCCCTGCTCCTCCACCGCAGCCGCGGAATCCGACTGATGTCATCACAATGAGTGACCGCTCCGGTGAGGCCGACCCCAAGGGCGGTCGCGCGGACCCGCCCCCCGCTCAGACCTTCCGGTGACCTATGAGCCGCGGCTTCGGCTCCAGGTTCTCCAGGCCGTGCCACGCCAGGTTCACCAGGTGCGCCGCCACCTCCGACTTCTTCGGGCGGCGCGCGTCCACCCACCACTGGCCCGTCAGCGCCACCATCCCGACCAGGGCCTGCGCGTACAGCGGGGCCAGCTTCGGGTCGAAGCCGCGGTTCTTGAACTCCATGCCGAGGATGTCCTCGACCTGCGTGGCGATGTCACTGATCAGCGACGCGAACGTACCCGTCGACTGGGCGACCGGGGAGTCGCGGACCAGGATGCGGAAGCCGTCCGTGTACGTCTCGATGTAGTCGAGCAGGGCGAACGCCGCCTGCTCCAGCAGCTCCCGCGGGTGGCCCGCGGTCAGGGCGCTCGTCACCATGTCGAGGAGCTGACGCATCTCGCGGTCCACGACCACCGCGTACAGCCCCTCCTTGCCGCCGAAGTGCTCGTAGACGACGGGCTTGGAGACCCCGGCCTTCGCCGCGATCTCCTCCACCGACGTCGCCTCGAAACCCTTCTCGGCGAAGACCGTACGACCGATGTCCAGAAGCTGCTCGCGCCGTTCCGCTCCGGTCATCCGGACCCGGCGGGTCCGCCGGCCCGCCGCGGTTCGGGACTTCTCCGTGCTGCCCTGCTTGCTCGTACCGCCGTCGATCGCCACGGTGCCCATCATGCCTTGGCGGGTGCGCTCTTGCGGCGGGAGTCCAGACGGGAGGCGCTCGGCCAGCGGGCCTCGCTCGCCCAGCCCAGCACCTCGAACCAGCGGATCAGCCGCGCGCTCGAATCGAGCTGCCCCCTGAGCACACCGTGCCGCGCGCTCGTCGGCTCCGCGTGGTGCAGGTTGTGCCAGGACTCACCGCAGGAGAGCACCGCCAGCCACCACACATTGCCCGAACGGTCCCGCGACTTGAAGGGCCGCTTGCCGACCGCGTGACAGATCGAGTTGATCGACCAGGTGACGTGGTGCAGCAGCGCCACCCGGACCAGCGACCCCCAGAAGAACGCCGTGAACGCACCCCACCAGGACATCGTCACCAGACCGCCCACCAGCGGCGGCACCGCCAGCGAGACGACCGTCCACATCGCGAACTGACGCGACACCGCACGGATCGCCGGATCCTTGATCAGATCCGGCGCGTACTTCTGCTGCGATGTCTGCTCCTCGTCGAACAGCCAGCCGATGTGCGCCCACCACAGCCCCTTCAGCAGCGCGGGCAGCGTCTCACCGAACCGCCACGGCGAGTGCGGGTCACCCTCCGCGTCCGAGAACTTGTGGTGCTTACGGTGGTCCGCCACCCAGCGCACCAGCGGGCCCTCCACGGCCAGCGAACCCGCCACCGCGAGCGCGATCCGCAGCGGACGCTTCGCCTTGAACGCGCCATGCGTGAAGTAGCGGTGGTAGCCGATCGTCACCCCGTGGCAGCCGATGTAGTACATCGCCACCATCAGACCCAGATCGAGCCAGCTCACACCGCCCCACGACCAGGCCAGCGGCACCGCCGCCAGCAGGGCCAGGAACGGCACCACGATGAAGAGGAGCAGCGCGAACTGCTCCAGCGAGCCCTTGCTCTCCCCGCCGACCGTGGCGGAAGGTAGCGGAGTGGACCCGGAGGGTGATGGTTGCGGGGCGTCGTTCATCACGTCAGGAGGCGTGGGCATGGGGATCCCTGGGGTGAGGAGTGAAGGGAGGGGATGAGGGGGGAGAGGGAGGTGAGGGAGCGGGCGAGGTGGGGAAGTGGGAGGTGGGAAGGGAGCGGCGGGCGTCATGCTCGGAAATCGGACAGAAGCCCGGATACAGGTGCGTAACCTACGGCAACGTAAGTATGGCAGCGCCGAACCACGAGGCAAGAGGGCTGTGGATAACGTCAGGCGAAGGCCACCTATCCTTGGACCGTCGGACAGCGCGGTCCGCAAAGTCTCCAGAAACCCTCCAGACGTGCTCAAACACTGCAAGGAGCCGCACCTGTGAGCAGTGCCGACCAGACCCCATCCGCCAGCGCGGAGCTCCGCTCAGACATCCGCCGTCTTGGTGACCTCCTGGGCGAGACCCTCGTACGGCAGGAAGGCCCGGAGCTCCTTGAGCTCGTCGAACGGGTCCGCGCCCTCACGCGCGAGAACGGCGAAGCCGCCGCCGAGCTCCTCGGGGACACCGATCTGGAAACCGCGGGCAAGCTGGTCCGCGCCTTCTCCACCTACTTCCACCTGGCCAACGTCACCGAGCAGGTCCACCGAGGCCGCGAGATGCGCGAGCGCCGCGCCGCCGAGGGCGGCCTCCTCGCCCGTACCGCGGACCGGCTCAAGGACGCCGACCCCGAACACCTGCGCGCAACCGTCAAGAATCTCAACGTACGGCCCGTCTTCACCGCACACCCCACCGAAGCCGCACGCCGCTCCGTACTCAACAAGCTCCGCCGCATCGCGGAACTCCTCGAAGCCCCCGCCCTCGCCTCCGACCGGCGCCGCCACGATCTGCGGCTCGCCGAGTCCATCGACCTGATCTGGCAGACGGACGAGCTGCGCGTCGTACGGCCCGAACCCGCCGACGAAGCCCGCAACGCCATTTACTACCTGGACGAACTGCACATCGGCGCCGTCGGCGACGTACTCGAAGACCTCGTCGCCGAACTGGACCGCGTCGGCGTCGAGCTGCCCCCCGGCACCCGCCCCCTCACCTTCGGCACCTGGATCGGCGGCGACCGCGACGGCAACCCCAACGTCACCCCCGAGGTCACCCGCGAAGTCCTGATCCTCCAGCACGAGCACGGCATCACCGACGCCCTCGAACTCGTCGACCACCTCCGCGGCCAGCTCTCCAACTCCATCCGCTACACCGGCGCCACCGACGAACTCCTCGACTCCCTCCAGAACGACCTCGTCCGGCTCCCCGAGATCAGCCCCCGCTACAAGCGCCTCAACGCCGAAGAGCCCTACCGCCTCAAGGCCACCTGCATCCGGCAGAAGCTCGTCAACACCCGCGAACGCCTCGCCAGGAACACCCCCCACGAGAACGGCCGCGACTACCTCGGCACCGCCGAACTCCTCGACGACCTCACCCTCATCCAGACCTCCCTGCGCGAACACCGCGGCGGCCTCTTCGCCGACGGCCGCATGGACCGCACCATCCGCACCCTCGCCGCCTTCGGCCTCCAGCTCGCCACCATGGACGTACGGGAACACGCCGACGCCCACCACCACGCACTCGGCCAGCTCTTCGACCGCCTCGGCGAGGAATCCTGGCGGTACGCCGACATGCCCCGCGACTACCGGCAGAAGCTCCTCGCCAAGGAACTCCGCTCCCGCCGCCCCCTCGCACCCACCCCGGCCCCGCTCGACGCCGCCGGCGAGAAGACCCTCGGCGTCTTCCACACCGTCCGCCAGGCATTCGAACGCTTCGGACCCGAAGTCATCGAGTCCTACATCATCTCCATGTGCCAGGGCGCCGACGACGTCTTCGCCGCCGCCGTACTCGCCCGCGAAGCCGGCCTCCTCGACCTGCACGGCGGCTGGGCCAAGATCGGCATCGTCCCGCTCCTCGAAACCACCGACGAGCTGCGCGCCGCCGACATCATCCTCGACGACATGCTCGCCGACCCCTCCTACCGACGCCTCGTCTCACTCCGCGGCGACGTCCAGGAGGTCATGCTCGGCTACTCCGACTCCTCCAAGTTCGGCGGCATCACCACCTCCCAGTGGGAGATCCACCGCGCCCAGCGCCGACTCCGCGACGTCGCCCACCGGCACGGCGTACGGCTGCGCCTCTTCCACGGCCGCGGCGGCACCGTCGGCCGCGGCGGCGGCCCCTCCCACGACGCGATCCTCGCCCAGCCCTGGGGCACCCTCGAAGGCGAGATCAAGGTCACCGAACAGGGCGAGGTCATCTCCGACAAGTACCTCATCCCCTCCCTCGCCAGGGAGAACCTGGAACTGACCGTCGCCGCCACCCTCCAGGCATCCGCCCTGCACACCGCGCCCCGCCAGTCCCACGAAGCCCTGGCCCGCTGGGACTCCGCCATGGACATCGTCTCGGACGCCGCGCACGGCGCGTACCGCACCCTCGTCGAGGACCCCGACCTCCCCGCGTACTTCTTCGCCTCCACCCCCGTCGACCAGCTCGCCGACCTCCACCTCGGCTCCCGCCCCTCCCGGCGGCCCGACTCCGGCGCCGGCCTCGACGGCCTCCGCGCCATCCCGTGGGTCTTCGGCTGGACCCAGTCACGGCAGATCGTGCCCGGCTGGTTCGGCGTCGGCTCCGGCCTCAAGGCGCTGCGCGCGGCCGGACCCGACACCGTCCTCGACGAGATGCACGAGCACTGGCACTTCTTCCGCAACTTCCTCTCGAACGTCGAGATGACGCTCGCCAAGACCGACCTGCGGATCGCCCGCCACTACGTCGACACCCTCGTCCCCGACCACCTCAAGCACGTCTACGAGGCCATCGAGGCCGAACACGCCCTCACCGTCCAGGAAGTCCTGCGCATCACCGGCGGCGAGAAGCTCCTCGACTCCAACCCGGCCCTCCAGCAGACCTTCGGCATCCGCGACGCCTACCTCGACCCGATCTCCTACCTCCAGGTCTCGCTGCTGGCCCGCCAGCGCGCCGCCGCCGAGCAGGGCGAACCGGCAGACCCACTGCTCGCCCGCGCACTGCTGCTCACGGTCAACGGCGTCGCCGCCGGACTCCGCAACACCGGCTGAGAGGCCCGGCCCGACACCCTCGGGCCCCTGACGGCATCTGCCCCCGCACCGGGATTCCGGGCGGGGGCAGACGCCGTACACACGCAGGCAGACGTAGACACGGACGCACGCGGCGGCTCAGAGCGCGAAGAACGTCGCCACCAGCAGCACCCCGCCCGCCACCGCCGCACCCCACGCCGTACGCGTCAGCCGCAGCCCGCCCCCGATCACCAGCGACGCCAGCAGCAGCGCACCACCCAGCGGCACCCACGCGTACAGCAGACCCGCCGTGCCCGTGCGCACCAGCTCCGTCGTCCCCGGCTTCACCACCACCGGGAACCGGTCACCCTTCCGTACGGCGACCGACTCCCCGATCGTCATCCGCCCCGGCTCACCACCAGGACCGTCCGCCGCGTACCGCCCCGAACACGCACCCTCCCGGCACCCGGTCACCGTCAGCGTCCCGTGCTCACGGCCCTTGGCGAGCACCACGTGCTGCGCGTCGCTCCACGACGTCCAGACACCCGCCACCAGCAGCAGCAGGACGACCGCGCCCATCGCCGCCCGATGGCCGAACGAGACGATACGGGCGGACGGCGCGGGCTTACGCTTCCCCTTGCCGGCCCCCTTCTTCCGCTTCCCAGGGCTCACAGGGCTCATAGGGCGGGATCCTTGGCCATGGGAACGCGCCCGGTCAAACCACGGGCAGGAGAAAGCCCGGCAATGCACCGGCTTGTCAGGAGTTGTACGTGCTCTGCGCGCGCTCCAGCCCGTCCATCACCAGAGCCTCCACCGCGTCCGCCGCACGGTCCACGAAGTACGCCAACTCCTTGCGCTCCACCGACGAGAAATCCTTCAGCACGAAATCCGCGACCTGCATCCGCCCCGGCGGCCGGCCGATCCCGAACCGCACCCGGTGATACTCGGGACCCATCGCCTTCGTCATCGACTTCAGCCCGTTGTGCCCGTTGTCCCCGCCGCCCAGCTTCAGCCGCAACACCCCGTAGTCGATGTCCAGCTCGTCATGGACCGCCACCACACGCGCCGTACCCACCTTGTAGAAATCCCGCAGCGCCGTCACCGGACCACCCGACAGATTCATGTACGACGCCGGCTTCGCCAGCACCACCCGCCGGCCCGCCGGACCAGGACCGCCCAGCCGGCCCTCCACCACCTGCGCCTGCGCCTTCTGCGCCCGCCGGAACGAGCCACCCATACGCTCCGCCAGCAGATCGGCCACCATGAACCCGACATTGTGCCGGTTGGCCGCATAACCGGGCCCAGGATTCCCCAGGCCCACGACCAGCCAGGGGGCATTGGCATCCGTCGTCATCCGCGCCGTCTCTCCTCGCACACTCGTACAACAGAAGGTCTCGTACAACAGAAGGTGGATACAACGAACGGGGTGGCCGGCCCGACAGGCCCGCCACCCCGTGAAAACCGTCCGGAGAACCGAGGATCAGCCCTCGGAACCCTCGGCCTCGGCGCCGTCCGCCGGCTCCTCCGCCTGCGCGGCCAGAACCTGGATGACGACCGCGTCCTCGTCCGTCACCAGCGTCGTACCCGACGGCAGCGGGACATCCTTCGCCAGGATCGACGCACCGGCGTCCAGACCCGCGATGGAGACCGTGACGGACTCCGGGATGTGCGTGGCCTCGGCCTCGACGGTCAGCGTGTTCAGAACGTTCTCCAGCAGGTTCGCACCCGGCGCCAGGTCACCCTCGGTGTGCACCGCGACCTCCACGGTGACCTTCTCGCCGCGCTTCACCGCGAGCAGGTCCACGTGCTCGATGTGACCCCTGATCGCGTTGCGCTGCACAGCCTTCGGGATGACCAGCTCGTTGCGGCCCTCGATGTCCAGGCTGATCAGCGCGTTCGCCGTCTTCAGCGCCATCATCAGGTCGTGACCCGGCAGCGTCACGTGCACGGTGTCCGCACCGTGGCCGTAAACGACCGCGGGGACCTTACCGGCGACGCGCGTACGGCGGGCCACACCCTTGCCGAACTCGGTACGGATCTCGGCACTGATCTTCACTTCAGCCATGGCTGACGCACTCCTCGTAAGTTGACGCGGGACAACCCCGGTAACGGGGACAGGAAAACGGCCGTCACCCGGCCACAACGGGCCTGCTACGAAGAGCGCGTCGATAACGGACCAGCCGCACACAAGTGCGGCCTCCCTCGCCGAGCAACTCCATGAGTCTACCCGGCGGGGAGGCCGCCCCAGAAATCGATCTTTCGACAGCTACTCGTCACGAGCCCGCTGGTCACACGTACTACGCGGTCATGCTCGCCGCACGACCGCCCGCCACGCGGTTACGCCTGCTCCTCGAAGAGGCTCGTCACCGAACCGTCCTCGAACACCTCACGCACCGCCCGCGCGATCGTCGGCGCGATCGACAACACCGTGATCTTGTCCAGATCCAGATTGCCCGGATCCGGCAGCGAATTCGTGAACACGAACTCGCTCACCTTCGAATTCTTCAACCGGTCCGCCGCCGGACCCGACAGCACACCGTGCGTCGCCGTGACTATCACGTCCTCCGCACCATGCGCGAACAGCGCGTCCGCCGCCGCACAGATCGTGCCACCGGTGTCGATCATGTCGTCCACCAGCACACACACCCGGCCCGACACATTGCCGACGACCTCGTGCACCGTCACCTGGTTCGCGACATCCTTGTCCCGCCGCTTGTGCACGATCGCCAACGGCGCACCCAGCCGGTCGCACCAGCGGTCCGCCACCCGCACCCGACCCGCGTCCGGGGAGACCACCGTCAACTTCGACCGGTCCACCTTCGCCGCCACATAATCCGCCAGCACCGGCAGCGCGAACAGATGATCCACCGGACCGTCGAAGAAGCCCTGAATCTGATCCGTGTGCAGATCCACCGTCAGGATCCGGTGCGCACCCGCCGTCTTCATCAGGTCCGCCACCAGCCGCGCCGAGATCGGCTCCCGCCCACGGTGCTTCTTGTCCTGGCGCGCATAACCGTAGAACGGCACGATCACCGTGATGCTCCGTGCCGACGCCCGCTTCAGAGCGTCGATCATGATGAGCTGCTCCATGATCCACTTATTGATCGGAGCGGTATGGCTCTGGATCAGGTAACAGTCCGCGCCACGGGCCGACTCCTGATAGCGGACATAGATCTCACCATTGGCGAAATCGAAAGCCTTGGTCGGCACGATCCCGACACCGAGTTGTTGCGCGACCTCCTCGGCCAGCTCGGGGTGGGCGCGGCCGGAGAAGAGCATCAGCTTCTTCTCGCCGGTCGTCTTGATCCCGGTCACAGCACTGTCTCCTCAGACGTGTTGATGGCCGCCGAGCCCGCGCGTCCCTGCGAGGCGTCCCTGCGAGCCAGCCGAATCGTGCAGATGTGCAGTTATCACGGTACGCCGTGATCGGTGCGCCCTTTTCCGGTCAGCTTTCCGCCGCGACGCCCCCGGACGCCGACGCCGCCGCCTGCGCGGCAGCACTCCCCGGACGCTTCCGCGCCACCCAACCCTCGATATTCCGCTGCTGGCCACGGGCCACGGCCAACGAACCCGCCGGTACATCCTTCGTGATCACCGAGCCGGCGGCGGTGTAGGCACCGTCCCCGACCGTGACCGGCGCCACAAACATGTTGTCCGAACCCGTCTTGCAGTGTGAACCGACCGTCGTGTGGTGCTTCGCCTCACCGTCGTAGTTCACGAACACACTCGCCGCACCGATGTTCGTGTACTCACCGATCGTCGCGTCCCCCACGTACGACAGATGCGGCACCTTCGTACCCTCACCGATCGTCGCGTTCTTCATCTCCACATACGTACCCGCCTTCGCGCGCGCACCCAGCCGCGTACCCGGCCGCAGATAGGCGTACGGACCCACCATCGCGCCCTCACCCACCTCGGCCCCGTCCGCCACCGTGTTGTCCACCCGCGCCCCCGCACCCACGACCGTGTCCCTCAGCCGCGAGTTCGGACCCACCTCCGCACCCTCCGCCAGATGCGTCGAACCCAGGAGCTGCGTCCCCGGATGCACCACCGCGTCCTGCTCGAACGTCACCGTCACATCCACCGACACCGACGCCGGATCCACCACCGTCACCCCGGCCAGCATCGCCCGCACCAACAGCCGCTCGTTCAGCAGCCGGCGCGCCTCCGCGAGCTGCACCCGGTTGTTGATCCCCAGGATCTCCCGGTGGTCACCGGCGACCGACGCCCCGACCCGGTGGCCCGCCTCACGCAGGATGCCCAGCACATCCGTCAGGTACTCCTCACCCTGACTGTTGTCCGTACGCACCTTGCCCAGCGCGTCCGCGAGCAACTGCCCGTCGAACGCGAACACCCCCGAATTGATCTCCCGGATCGCCCGCTGGGTGTCCGTCGCGTCCTTGTGCTCGACGATCGCCGTGACCGCGCCGCTCGCCCCGTCCCGCACGATCCGCCCGTACCCGGTCGCGTCCGGCACCTCGGCGGTCAGCACCGTCACCGCGTTGCCGTCGGCGGCATGGGCGGCGGCGAGCGCGTTCAGCGTCTCCCCGGAGAGCAGCGGGGTGTCGCCGCAGACGACGACCACGGTCCCGTGCGGCGTGCTCCCCAGCTCCTGGAGCGCCATCCGCACGGCGTGCCCGGTACCGAGCTGGGTGGCCTGGTAGGCGGTGCGCACGCCCTCGTACGCTGCGGAGAGGTGGCCCTCGACCTGCGCGCGGGCGTGGCCGACGACCACGACGAGCTGCTGCGGTTCGAGCTCTTGCGCGGCGGACACGACATGTCCGACGAGCGAGCGCCCGCAGACCTCGTGCAGGACCTTGGGAGTCTTCGACTTCATGCGGGTACCTTCACCCGCTGCGAGGACGATGACGGCTGCCGGGCGGTTGGCGCTCACGGGGATGCCCTTCGGCTTCGGGTGATGGTCAATCGCAGGATACCGGGGGGTAGCGGGGCGTAAACGAGGACGGGTCCCGACCGGTGAGGTCGGGACCCGTCCTGGACGCTCCCCCATCAGGACTCGAACCTGAACAGGCGCAGTCAAAGTGCGCAGTGCTGCCGATTACACCATGGGGGATGGCAGGCCACCGCGAACCGGGCATTTGGCTATTCGGTGAGGGTGGCCGCTCCTACTATGCCGTACCACCAGCCCTCGATGCGACGGTAAAGCTCTGCGCTTTCAGAGACCCGGATGACCAGGCAGCCCCGATATGTCTCGCCCACGTTCTTTCGCACGGTCTTCGGGTTGTGCTTCTTCAGAGTCGTCATCCGGAAGACAACTGCGTCAACGCGGACCTGATCCGCCCAGTACCGTTCGGCTTCCTGTACGTCGGCGGACTCGTGGATCATGACTCGGTAACTCAGTCGCTCGCTCCCCACTCCGATCAGCTTGAGCCAGGCGAGGTAGAGCTGGATCACGCCTGCGTCACTGTTGACGAATATGACGCTTTCGCGACGTGCGTACGGCTTGTCCTTCGTGCCTTCGGCCCAGTACAGGGCGACCCCGGCGAAAAGGAGCTCCCGGTCGCTCAGAGTGCCGATCTCGCGTGTCGCGGCAGCCTTCGTCTCCTGACGGGCTTCGTCGCGAATGGCCAGCTCGTGATCCCATCGCTTGCGGGCCGCCAGCTTCGCCTGTTCCTTCGCGTCACGCCGGTCCGGCTTCGGCAGGTCCCGTACCCACAGGGAGATCGAGCTCTTCGAGCAGCCCAGCTCAATCTGGATCTGGTCGTACGTGAGCCCCTTCAGGCGCAGCTCGCGTGCCTGGTCGCGTAAGTCGTCCTTGGCGTTCGGGCGCTTGGTCCACTCCGGGGGCGGTTCGCCCTCCAGCAGGCGGTTGAGGAGGTCGTTGTTGTCGATGTGGACGCGGTCGCGGATCTGGCGGCGGCTGAGCCCTTCCCTTCGTAGCGCTACCACCTGGGCCCGAAGTCCTTCGAAGTCGGCGTATTTGCCGGGAAGTGTCGTCATGCGTCGTATCGTCCTGCGGAACGCGAGCCTCCGGCTCGAATGTGCGGGCGATTCACCAGTTCGAGTGATCGACTTGTGTCCCTGGTGAGTCATGTCGTGATTCGTGGTCTCAAGGTCGCCGGATATTGGGGTGCGGGCCCCCTTAGGCTGGGAGACATGACCACAACGGGGGCACACCGGGACTCTGCGGGCATGGCTGCTCGTGGGTACTGGTGGTGGGAGCGGCGGCGGAGTGTCGTACTGGATGTGGGGCTGGCGATCGTGTCGGCCCTGGAGTGCGGGTTGCAGGGGGCGCAGTTCGCGGAGACCGCGGTGCTGCCCGTGCCCGTGGGGGTGCTGTTCGGGCTGATCGCCGGGTCGATGCTGCTGGTGCGGCGGCGGTGGCCGTTCGCGGTGGTGCTGGTGTCGATCGCCGTCACTCCGGCGGAGATGGGCTACCTGATGGGCCTGGTCGGGCTGTACACGCTCGCCGCGTCCGAGGCGCCGCGCCGGATCATCGGGGCGCTGGCCGGGATGTCGTTCGCCGGGACGCTGATCGTGACGGCCGTGCGGATGACGCGGAACGTGGTGGACGCGGGCATCGACTCGGCGCGCTGGTACGTCCCCCTCGTCGCGGTGCTGATGTCGGTCGGGCTGACGGCGCCGCCGCTGCTGCTCGGGTTGTACGTGGGGGCCAGGCGGCGGCTGATGGAGAGCCTGCGGGAGCGGGCGGACAGCCTGGAGCAGGAGTTGTCGCTGCTGGCCGACCGGGCGGAGCAGCGGGCGGAGTGGGCGCGTACGGAGGAGCGGACGCGGATCGCGCGGGAGATGCACGACGTGGTGGCGCACCGGGTGAGTCTGATGGTGGTGCACGCGGCGGCGTTGCAGGCGGTGGCGTTGAAGGATCCGCAGAAGGCGGTGAAGAACGCGGCTCTGGTCGGGGACATGGGCCGGCAGGCGTTGACGGAGTTGCGGGAGATGTTGGGGGTGTTGCGGGCGGGGGAGCCGGTGGCGGCGCGGCAGGCGGGCGGGGTGGTGGGGGCGGCGTCGGTGGTGCCGTTGGCGTCGGTGGGGCTGGCGGCGGCCGCGGCGGCTGCGGCGGCGGCCGAGGACGGCCCGGGGATGGAGGACATCGAGGCTCTGGTGGGTGAGTCCCGGGATACGGGGATGGTGGTGGAGCTGATGGTGCAGGGGGAGTCGCGGCCGTATGCGCGGGAGGTGGAGCAGACCGCGTACCGGGTGGTGCAGGAGGCGTTGACGAATGTGCTGAAGCATGCGGCGGGGGCGAAGGTGATGGTGCGGCTGGCGCATCGGGAGGCGGAGGTGGCGATGCAGGTGGAGAACGGGCCTTCGGACGGTGGTGCGCAGGACGCGGGGTTGCCGAGTGGGGGGAATGGGTTGGTGGGGATGCGGGAGCGGGTGACGGCGCTGGGTGGGGTGTTCGTGTCGGGGGAGACGGACGCGGGGGGTTTCCGGGTGTCGGCGGTGTTGCCGGATCAGCGGGGTGCCGCTGCGTGAGTTTGGGGGCTTGGGGGGCTTCGGGGGCTTGAGGGGGCTTGGGGGCTTGAGGGGGTCGGTGTGCCTTGGGTGGCTCCGTAAGTGCGTGGCTTCGTGGTACGTGGCTTCGTAGGTGGGTCGTTCCGTGGGTGTGTCGTTCTGTGTGGGCCGTCAGTCGGCCAGTACCGCGGGGCGTACGGCCTTCGGCCCGAAGCGGTGGCGGCCACGGTCGGCGGCGGCTTCGATCGCGTGGGCGCGGGCGTCTTCCGGGTCCAGGGAGAGCTGTCGGGAGGCGGCGGTGGCTGTCAGCAGGTCGTCGGCGCGGAGTGCGAAGCCGCGGACCCGGGCGCGCTGCAGTCCGAGGACGGTCAGGAGGCCGAGGGCGGCGGTGACGAGGGTGGGGGAGTGGTCGGTGGGTTCCGGGAGTGCGCGGGTGCGTGTGGTGGAGCTGCGGTCGGCGTAGCGCACGGTGAGGGTGAGGCGGCCGGTGACTTGCTTCTCCCCGCGCAGGCGTTGACCGGTCCGGTCGGCGAGTCCGAGGACGGCCCGGTGGTGCTGGGTCGGGTCGAGGCAGTCCCGGTCGAGGACGAGGTCGGTGGTCAGGTGTGCCGCCGGTTCCCCGGGGACGAACGGGCGGGGGTCGTGGCCGCGGGTACGTTCGGCGAGCAGCCGTGCCTGACCGGCGCCGAGGAGGCGTTGCAGGGTCGTCGGGGAGAGTGCGGCGGCCTGGCCGATGGTGTGTACGCCGTAGGCGGCGAGTGTTGCCGCTGTGGTGCGGCCGGTTCCGGGCAGTGCGGTGAGTGGGCGGGGGGCGAGCCAGCCGGCGGCGTGTTCGGCGGGGACCCAGGTGGTGTCTCCGGGCGCGGAGGTGTCCGCCGCCATGGCGGCCAGCATGTGGTTGCCGGCGAGGCCGGCGCTGCTGTCGATGCCGTAGAGGGCCTTCAGTCTGAGTTTCGCCAGTTGGACGACGTCGTACGGGGGCAGGCCGAAGTACCGGAGCGCCGAGGTGAGGTCGAGCTGGACGGCGGTGGGCGGGACGGCCCGGACGTGGGGGGTGATGCCGGTCAGGAGGTCGAGCGCGTCCGCGTACCGCTCCTCGTCCGGTACGCCGTGCAGGTGGAGGTGGGCGATGTGCCGTCGGCGTGTGGTCATCCCGCGCTCCCCGGGCTCGTGTAGCCGAGTTTCTTCAGGTCGGCTGTGCGGCTGCCGGCCGGCAGCAGGTCGGCGTACGGGTGCAGGCGGGCGCCGGTGGTGCCGTCGGCCAGGGTGCGTCGTGGCTGTGCGGGGGTGGGGTGCGGGTGGTCGGCGCCGAGGAGGGCGAGGGCGGCCTCGGGGCCGTGGTCGCGGCGGGTGGCGGCGATCAGGTCCAGGTCCCAGGCCATGGTGCCGACGATGGTGCGGCGGGTGCCGCGTACCTGGACCGTGCCGCGGACCAGCAGCAGTCCGCTGTGGAAGACGGTGTGGGCGCAGGCTGGGTGGGAGTCTTCGAAGAAGGCCAGGTCGACGAGGCCCGAGCCGTCTTCCAGGGTGACGAAGATGATGCGTTTGCCGCTGGCGATCGGCGGGGTCTGGGTGGCGGCCCGTACTCCGGCGACGAGGACCGGCCGGCCGGCGGGCGCGTCGGCCAGGTGGGCCGCGTCGGTGGCGCCGATCTCTCGTAGCAGCCGGTGGTGGTGGACCATCAGGTGCTGGGAGACGTCGATGCCGAGGGTGTTCAGTTCGGCGCTCAGGGCTTCGCGTCCGGTCATTTCCGGCAGGCCGCTCGGTTCCGCTCCGCCGACGGCGTCGGTGCCGAGGGGGAGCTGGCCCTTGCCCGCGGTGCGGGTGCGGGAGGCCCGGTGGAGTTCGGTGATCTGCAGCAGCAGGTCGCGCCGGGTGAGGTGGCCGTCGTGGAGGGAGGTGAGGGCGCCGATCTCCGCGAGGCGTTCGGCGACCGGTCTGCTGGGCCGGGCCCGCTGCCAGAAGTCCGACAGTGATCCGTAGGGGCGGCCCTCCTCGATCCGTGTGGTCTCCTCTTCGCTGATGCCGTGGACCGCGGAGAGGGCGAGCCGTACGCCCCACCGGTCGCCGTCGGCCCGTTCCACGGTGTACCGGGCTGTGGAACGGTTGACGTCGACGGGCAGGACGGGGACGCCGCGTCGGCGGGCGTCGGCGACGATGACGCGTACCGGCCACATGCCGGGGTCGTGTTCGAGGAGGCCGGCCAGGAGGAACGCCGGGTGGTGGGCTTTCAGCCAGGCGCTCTGCAGGGCCGGTACGGCGAAGGCGACCGCGTGGGCGCGGCAGAATCCGTAGGCGCCGAAGGCCTCGACGGTCTTCCATACGTTGTCCCGGACGGTGGCGTCGTAGCCGCGGGCGGTCGCCCGGTCGTGGAACCAGGTCTTGATGCTGGGCAGCCGGTCCTTGTCGCCGAGGGCGCGCCGGGCCATTTCGGCCATCGCGCGGTCGCAGCCGGTGAGTACGGTCAGGGTTTCGATGATCTGTTCGTGCCAGATGGTCACGCCGTAGGTGTCGGCGAGTACCGGTTCCAGGTCGGGGTGGGCGTACCGCGGCGGACCACCGTGGCGTGCGGCGACGTACCGCTCGGGCATGCCTCCGGCGACGGGGCCGGGCCGGAAGAGGCTGATGTCGGCGATGACGTCCTGCGGATCGCGGGGCTGGAGCCGGGAGAGGAGGTCCTGCTGGCCGGGTGATTCGAGCTGGAAGAGGCCGATGGTCTGGCTCTCCTGGATGAGTTTGAACGCGAAGGTGTCGTCGAGTGGTACTTGTTCCGGGTTGTCCAGGTCGATGTGGTCGCCGGTCGACCGTTCGATCTCGGCGACGGCGTGGGCCATGGCGGACTGCATCCGTACGCCCAGGACGTCGAGTTTGATGTTGCCGAGGGCCTCGATCTCCTCCTTGGCGGCCATCGCCATCGGGTAGTCGCCCTGGGGGGTGGGCTGTACGGGCAGCCGGTCCAGGAGCGTCGCGTCGCTGATGATCACTCCGCAGGGGTGCATGGCCATGCCGTGGACCAGGGAGTCGAGTCCTTCGGCGAGTTCCCACAGCGGTCCGTACCGGTGGGCTTCGGCGGCCAGGGGGCGCAGTTCGGGGAGTTCGGTGAGCGCGCTCGTGATGTCGGAGGCCCGCAGGTGGGGGAAGCTCTTGGCGATCCGGTCGATGTCCGCGGGGGCGATGCCGAGGGCGAGTCCGGTGTCGCGCAGGGCGCGGCGGGCCCGGTAGGTCTCGGGCATGGCGGTGACCGCGACCCGTTCGTGGCCGAACCGGGCGAAGATCGCGTCGTAGCACTCCAGCCGTCTGGCGGATTCCACGTCGATGTCGATGTCGGGGAGGGAGGCGCGGCGCACGCTGAGGAAGCGTTCGAACAGCAGCCGGTGGTCGAGGGGGTTGGCCGTGGCGATGTCCAGGGCGTGGCAGACCATCGAGCCCGCGCTGGAGCCGCGGGCCGCGACCCGGATGCCCAGCTCGCGGATGTCGGCGACGACCTGGCCGACGGCGAGGAAGTACGAGTCGTACTTCAGCGTCGAGATCACGTTCAGCTCCTCGTCCAGCCGGTCGAGTACGGCCCGGTCCCGGTCCAGGCCGCGCCGGACCAGTCCGGCCTCGCAGCGTTGGCGCAGCAGGCGGGCGGCGCCGTCCGTGGCGCCCGCGCCGTCTGTAGGGGGGCCGGCGCCGAACACGGCCGGTTCCGGGAAGTGCCGGGTGCCCAGGCCGAGGTCGGCCGCGGGGTCGACGGCGCAGGCGTCCGCCGTGGCGGCGGTGTCCGCCAGCAGCAGGGCCGCCCGCCGGGTGTCCGCCCCGGCGCACGCGGCGATCCGCTGGGCGAGGTCCGTCATGGCCGCCTCGTCCTTGAGCCAGCGCTGACCGCTGTCCAGGCTCCGCCGGTCGACGGGGCGCAGCAGCCGGGCGGCGTCCAGGACATCGGCCAGCCGGTGCTGGTCGGGGTCGGCGTAGCGGACGGCGTTGGAGAGCACGGCGGTGGTACGGGTGTGGTCGGCCAGCGCCAGGGTGCGGGCGGCGAGGCGCAGTGACCCCGGCGCGGTGCCGGGCCGGGAGTGCAGGACGGTCTCCAGCCGTACCCCGTTCCCGAAGATCTCCCGCCACGGTGCCAGCAGCCGCGCCGCGACGTCCTCCCGGCCGGCCGCGAGCGCCCGTACGGGTTCGGAGGCCGGTCCGAGCAGTGCGGTCAGGCCGGGGCCGCCGTGCTCGCGCAGCGCCTCCCATCCCACGGTCACCGGTGCCGCGCCGGCCGCGGTCCCGGCGTGCGCGGCCGAGGTGATGCGGCACAGCCGTGCCCAGCCGGCCCGGTCCTGGGCGAGCAGGACGAACCGCAGGGCGGGCTCGACGACATGGGCGCCGCCGCGCGCGGGGGTACGGCGCCGCTGTGAGGGCGGGGGTGGCGCGAGGGGGTCCACCGCGAGGTCGATGCCGAAGAGGGGGCGGATTCCGGTGGTCGCGCAGGCCTGTGCGAACCGCACGGCCCCGGTGACGGTGTCACGGTCAGTGAGCGCGAGCGCCGTCATGCCGCGCGAGGCCGCCCGCCGGACGAGGTGCTCGGGGTGGGCGGCGCCGTAGCGGGCGGAGTATCCGGACGCGACGTGCAGATGCGTGTAGCCCGCCATGGCGCACCTCCGTCACTCCACCCCGTTCAGTCATCCGATCGATGCCTGTCTCGTACTCTCGTTCGATTATTCTAGCTGCGTTGTCCCCGGTCAGCGACTTTTTTCGTACAGATGATCGAGAGCGGGTGTGTGAGGCGTGCGGGCGGCGCGGGCGTCCCTCCGTCACATCCGTGCCCCGGTGGCGGAGTTGGGCGCGACGCCGCCCCGCGCCTCGGGGTGTGGTGGCGTGCGTCACCCGCGGGGGTGTGCGGCGGTCTGTGGTGGGACCGCGCCCCGCTCGCCGACGTGACTCTCGGTGACGAGGTGAGGGTGTGGCTCAGAGGCGCTCAGAGGCGCGCGTCGGCGAGAGGCCGGGGAGCGGGCCGGGGGAGGCCAGGGGGAGGCCAAGGGAAAGGTCAGGGAGAGGTCAGAGGAAAGGTCAGGGGGAGGTCAGCCGTGCCGGTTCCAGGCCGGTGATGAGTGTTTTCAGCGCCAGGTCGATGTCCGGCCCCAGGTACCAGTCCCCGGTGTGGTCGACGCTGTAGACGCGGCCCTCGCTGTCGATGGCGAGAACGGCCTGCCCCTCGCCCTCCTCGC
The DNA here is from genome assembly GCF_042756365.1 of Streptomyces sp. NPDC059092. Classification (NCBI taxonomy): domain Bacteria; kingdom Bacillati; phylum Actinomycetota; class Actinomycetes; order Kitasatosporales; family Streptomycetaceae; genus Streptomyces; species Streptomyces sp. NPDC059092. Next base: position 3,631 of record NZ_JBHZEJ010000052.1, on the reverse strand, counting down.
CGAGCGGGCTCAGCTCCGTCTCCAGCGACCGGCCGAGGTCGGCGAGGGTGCGGGCGTGGTGGAGCCCGGCGGTGGGGTCGATACGGAGGGCGGCGGGCGCGATCTGGCGGCCGGGGCCCGGGGCGGTGATGCGCAGGCCACCGAATTCGGCCCAGGCCTCGACGGCGGCCGGGAAGACGCTGAGCCGGTGGCCCGCCGGGGTGATGTGGGCGAGCAGGACGTCCGCCCACTCCTCTGCCTGCTGTATGTCCCAGCGTCCTGGCTGCCAGCCGGCGTCGCGCAGCGCGGCGTCGACGGGAACGGGGAAGCGGGTGCTGGTGTGCGGCTGCGGGTGCTGCCGCGGCTGCGGGTGGCCGGTGCGGTGGAGGTCGGGCATGGTCAGCCGTTCTCGGTGGGGTCGACGGGCCGTACGCCGAAGTGGGCGAGGAGCGCCGTACAGGAACGGCAGGGCGGGGCGTAACTTCCGTGCAGCGGGTCGCCGTCCTCGCGGATGCGGCGCGCGGTCAGCTTGGCCTGCTTGAGCGAGCGCCGTGCCTCGCCGTGGGTCAGGGGTTTTCGTCTGGCCCTCTTCGAGCGGGCGGCCTCGGCGGCGGTGAGGTGGCGGGAGAGCAGTATGGCCTCGGGGCAGCGGCCGGTGAACCGTTCGCGCTGGCCGCTGGTGAGGGTGTCGAGGAAGTCCTGCACGAGGGGGTGGAGGGCGGGCGGCTGGTCTGCCTTGCCCGCGGTGCAGGTGAGGGTTTCGCCGCGGACGGAGAGCGCGGCGGCGACGGCCGGCAGGATGCCGTCCCTGCGCTGCCGGACGGTCGGCGGGAGCTGAGCCTCGGTGGAACGCCAGCTCAGACGCGGGTCGCCGGGGGCCCGTGGGGCGACGGGGACGCCTGAGGCGTCGACCGTGCCGGTGGTGCGTGGAGCGGTGTACTCGGTGTGCTCCGTGTGCTGTGCGGTGTGCATGGTGCTGGTCCCCTCCCCTCACCGGCGGCCGGTAGCCGTCGGTGTGACTCCCCCCATGTTGCTGGGACAGCCTGCCAAATGTGACGCACTGTGGGGAAGCTGGGGACCGGATCCGCGTAGATCGGCGTGGATCGGCGTGGAGCGTGACGCGGAATCGCCGCTGCGTCACGCGGGTGTGACGGTTGGTCACCGGGCGCGGGGGGCGGTGCCGGGGCCTCGGCGGGACGGCCGCCGCTGTGGGGTGGACGTAGCTGACTGTCACCGGCCGGAAGCGGGACGGGGGTGGGATCGGGCCGGAACGGGGAGGCGCGATCGGGCCGGGGACGGGGCGTGATCGAGCCGGGGCGGGGGTGGGATCGGGCCGGAGGGGAAGGCGCGATCGGGCCGGAGGGAGGGAGCGGGATCGGGCCGGGAGCGGAGGTGGGATCGGGCCGGGGGAGGAGCGTCGCGGGCGCCTCTTGCCCCACCGCATAGGCTGTCCCGAACCAGGGCTGTGGAACCAGCCGGAAGCGCAGCAGGGGGCAACCGCCATGACGACAGGTCGGCTCGGGCAGCAAGCCGCGCCACCGAACGCGGCCTATGCCGGGCAGGTCGTGCATTTCCCGGACCCGGTCCGGGCCTCCCGGCATCCCAGAGGTGTACGGGTGGATGCCGACGGCTACCCGGATTTCGCGCCGTACGCGCGCGCGGCCGCCGAGATAGCCGAGCCCCCGGAGGGGTTCGGCGTGGACGAACTGCGGCTGACGGACTACGTGTCCGCGAACGCGGCGCTGGCCGCGGCGGGCCATGAACTGTGGGACACGATCGCGCCGGTGGCGACGCCGCACGGCTGGACCTGGCACCACGTGACGGGTTCGCGCCGGATGGAGCTGGTACCGGTCGAGGTGAAGGCGCTGCTGCGGCACCACGGCGGTCTGGCGACGACGCCGGTGGACCACGGCAAGCGCGGCACGCGTCCGCTCCAGGAGACCCGGCCGGTGCACTTCGGGCTGCCGAAGGCGTCGGTGTCGGTGAGCGAGCAGCAGGTGCTGGGCGCGGAGGAGGACCTGGGCTACCGGTTGCCGGGCGCCTACCGTTCGTTCCTGAAGGCGGCCGGCGGCTGCGCGCCGGTGGGCGCGGCGCTCGACGCGGAGCTGGGACTCCTGGTGGACCAGCCGTTCTTCACGGTGCGGGACGAGGCCGCGGTCAACGACCTGGTGTACGTCAACAAGTGCTTGCGGGACCACCTCACCAAGGACTATCTGGCGGTCGCCTTCGTGCAGGGCGGGCTGCTCGCGGTGAAGGTGCGGGGCGAGCGGGCCGGTTCGGTCTGGTTCTCCGCGTACGACGACGCCCGGGACCGGGACGGCTGGGGTGTCCAGGAGCGGGTGGAGCGGCTGCTCCTGCCGTGCGGTGACGACTTCGACGCGTTCCTGCTGCGGCTGGCGGGCAGCCCGCCGGAGCTGGAGACCGTGGCGAACCTGATGGTGGACGGCGGCTTCGCGCGCGCCGTCCCGGTGGAGGGATGAGCGCGGTGGTGACCTTCGCGCAGGCGCAGGAGCGCGCGGAAGACTGGGTGAACGGCGACGCCCCCGGCTACCAGCACCGTGAGGTGCGGGTGCAGGAGTTCGAACTCGGCTTCGTGGCATGGGCGGAGGACCGCGAGAACGGTCCGACGTCGGACGGTGGCCGGCAGCGGCTGGTGATCGCGCGGGACAGCGGTGAGGCGACGCTGTGGCCCGGGCTGCCGGTCGGTGAGGTGATACGCCGGTACGAGGAGGAGTACGGGACGCGGGGCGAGCCGCGGGCCGCCGCGGCGCCCGAGGCACCGGCGCGTATCGACCTGAACCAGACGTCGTTCCTGCTGACACCGCCGGAGTGGTTGCAGGACGCGGCGGACAAGATCGGCATTCCGGACCGCCGGACATCGTCGGACCCGCCTGCCTCGTCCGCCTCGCCTGCCGCGTCCGCGGCTTCGGGGACTTCGCCGTCTCCGGGGGCCCCGGCGGCTTCGGCGTCCGGCGGTCCCGGCGGCGGCTCGCTCGGTGGCGGCGCTCACCTCGCCGGTGGCGGCGGCTCGCTCGGCGGGGGCGCTTCCCTCGGCGGCGGTTACGGCGCCGGTTCGGCCGGGGCGCCCGGAGTGCCCGTCGCCAACGCCTCGCAGGGCAGCTCCGCCCGCCCCGCCGCGTACGAGCCCACGGCCAACGACGGTGTGCCCGCCTCGGTGCCGGGCCCGCCGCCCGGGGCGACGCCCTGGACCGGGATCGACACCAGCGAGTCGTCCGCCTCGCCGGACGACGGCTCCGTACCGCTGCCCGCGACGGTCTTCGCGCCGCCGCTCACCGGTGCCGACGACGATGACACCCCGCCGCCGAGCTCGGCCGCCGAGGCGCCGACCGCGCTGATGTCCGGCGGCAGCCAGTTGCCGCGTACGGCGATGGCGTCCGCGCTGAACGCTCCGGGGGCCGGGACTCCCGGCGCACCTGGCGCTCCGGTTTCAGGTGCTCCGGGCGTTCCCGCTCCGGGTGCGCCGGCTGCGCCCGGAGCGCCGGGAGTCCCGGGCGCGGGCTCCGGCAACGGTGACATCGCCGATGCCGCGACGAGCAAGGCCCCCGTACCGCCGCGTGGCGCGCGCGGTGCCGGCGGCGGGGCGGGCCCGCCGCCGCCCGGCGGACCCGGCGTGCCCGGCGCGCCCCCCCCC